>NZ_JBKKBJ010000224.1:0-11182 GCF_046714055.1 Methyloglobulus sp.
CATTAAAACTAAACTGACCCCGGGTATGGCGGCCTTGTGTCTTGGCGTCGGACCGGTCGGGGATCGCCACATAAGCGATGATGTGTTGGCCTTCGCATTGCTTGATTTGGTCGCCTTCATAATATCCGCTGTCGGCCAATACGGTTAAATTCCCTGATGCCAGGATGGCCTGGGCTTTGTCAACCATGGGCATCAGTTGCTGGCTGTCATTGCCGTCTTGGGTCACGGCTTCGGCAACAATGAGCTTGTGTTTGGCGTCAACGGCAACCCGTAAGTCGGAAGCGGCGTTAGCCGTGTTCCGACGTATTAGGCGGAACACCTAACGGTTTCCGCCCTACAAACAATTTCCATAAAACCAATTATCCCCACCACCCCAAAATTAACACCAACCCCACATTAGTTCCGTAAGATGGGCTTAGGCACGAAGCCCATCTTACGCGATTGATGGGCTGCACGCTGTTTAGCCCATCCTACGGCTCTCCGATTAGCCCAGGACGAACGGTAGTGATTGATTTAGATCGAGGTGAACTTGCCGACGGACGAAATCAGGGGTTCCTCGCACTACGGCTTTCTAGTGTAGGTGATTTCCATCATCTTCATTTCCTTGCCGCCGTGGTGAGCCCCATACATGTCAAACGTCTGGGTATTGCTGTCTACAATCTTCCAGACGGCACGATGTGTCATCTGTCCTCCGCCCGGTTCAGCGTGCTGCCCCTTCAGTGTGATGGTCCTGCCGTCCGCGCTCGCCGTGCCTTCCATTATGAAGATCCCTGTACCCATGGTATCCATCCACGCGGTGACATATCTCTTTCGAACGTTGTCGTAGGCATCGATCCCAATCCCTGAGAAAGGTTGCCCCATCATCTGGCCGGTGAATTCCTGGTAGAGAAAGCGCCCATCCAGCAACATCTTCATTTCCGCAGAGCCGGTTGATTCCGTTGGAGGCTTGCCGGGTTCCATCCACTCCTTGGTTTTGGTTGTCCAGCTTCCGGCGAGGCTGGCGAAAAGCTTATGGGGCTCGCCGGGCGTGGCCAGCTTCGTATAAAGCTCCATCATCGCCTGCTGGTCCATGTGTTGTTCCACTTTCACTTCTTTTGCGATGGCAACGGATGCCATCAGTAGGAAAATGAAATAGGTAAGTGTTTGTTGTAAGAAACGCATAGTTATCTCCTTGAGTTTGTGGTGAGTAAAGGTGTGTCAATGTTCTCGAGTCATTATCGTATCTTCATATCTCCTATTGGTTAAGGTTAGGGGGCCGGGTTTTAAGGTTATCTCGACCGGATGAATCCTGGCTATGCTTATTTGTCAAGTCCCGCCTAATCGATTAATTTTTCCCTGAAATAGTTACCTCCTGTTTAAGATTTAGTTCCGTAGGATGTGCTGAACGAAGGGAAGCGCATCGTTCGAGGTTGATGATGGGCTGCACGTTGTTTAGCCCCATCCTACGGCTTTTTGAAAGTGGCATAAATCGCCATAGCGTGTCCGTGTCCAATCCAAAATCTTCTTTGAGCCAAGCAACAATCTCTCCTGCTTTTACGCTTGGCTTAAGCAAGCCTTTTTGTTCGGCAAGTTGTTTAAACTCGTCCGCTGTTTTGCCGGTTTTTATCTTGATGTTGTCTATGTAAGCTTGAAATGACATAAGGGTTCCTGTTTGCGTTACCCAGTGAGTTTTTGATTATGAATAAGGTAAATTAGGTGCATGGCTTATTCATCAACCATCATTTCAAATCCGCCGTATATCATGCGCTTACCATCAAATGGCATGGGGTTCTGGTCAGGTTGCAACCGTGGATCAGACATAACTTTCGCCATGCCCTGATTACGTGCTTCACGCGATGGCCAAATTATCCAAGAGAAAACCACCATTTCGTCCGGTTCGCATTTGACAGCCATAGGGAAAGACGTGACTTTACCCTCTGGCACATCATCTCCCCAACATTCCACTAATTTTAGCGCACCGTATTCTTTGAATACGATAGCCGCTTTTTCAGCATGTGTTTTATAGATGTCTTTATTTTTTGTGGGTACAGCGAGAACAAATCCATCAACATAAGTCATAATATATCTCCTCAAGTTTACGTTATTGTTTCTATTACACCGAAAATTAAGTTATCGGCAAGCCTTTAATTTCTATCACATAACTTCGAACATCTCATCGCAGTTTACAAATATTTACTTTCAATTTCAGCAAAGTAGGCCGAAGAAAGGCGTATGAAATCTGCTTCATTCAATCTTATTTCATCTCCAATTTGGTATTTCAACACGGACTTGGCTGGATCAAATTTGATCGTCTTATCCGCACACATCCTATTGTTGTTATTCACCATTGAATTGCACAACATCCTCACTTCGTTGAGTGGATTGCCATCCTTCTTTTCTATGGCCCTAGCCCTATGAACGAAATAGCACTCTAAAGTAAGGGCCATGTTGTTAAAGAAATGCGGTTCAAAGGCTTCAATTGCGGCGTTAAGTAGCGGTACATCAGTTGCGGCTTGATTTCTCACTGCTACAACTAAGGTTTGGTAAGCGGAGACTTGTGCAGCGACTCTTGAACGGCATTCGTCTATATATTTTTGAGTGTAGTTATTGACGCAAAGCATAAAGTATTTTCCTTTCTCTTCAAATTTTCACAGTCAAAAATAGGATGCTCGCCACAATCGAAGTCGCCATAAGTCGTGTTGATAGCTTATGGACTAAAACCAGTTTCCGGTTTTTTTGCTTGATCAGTACCATGCTTATGCCGATTGTGAAATTTGTCAGCAATGTCAACGCCGCCACATATAAGGAGATTGTGGAATACAACTTATTGTCCATCACTCCTTGCAGTTTGTAGATTGATGCGATGACTCCACCCGACACTAATAAAAAGAGAATTATATGGGCGGCCAATTTCACAATGCCATAGGGCTTTGCTGTATGGCCAAGGCGGCCTCCTACCGTTGCTGTAATCACAAAAAATATGGCTGTAACTACAACGCTAATCAAAACAGATTCCATATCATTCTCCATCTTATTTTATTGCTTCAGGCTCCATATAAAACACTTCCCAAATATGCCCGTCTAAATCCTGAAAGCCATGTGCATACATAAAACCATGGTCTTTCGGTTCGTTATAAGTCGTACCACCTGCTGCAAAGGCTTTACGTACTATTTCATCGACCTCTGTTCGATTTTCGCAGGTTAAAGCTAATAGCACTTCGGTACTTTTTGTGGCGTCACTTATGGATTTAGGCGTAAAAGTTTTGAATTTTGCCTCAGTCAATAACATAACAAAGATGTCATCACTCACGATCATGCAAGTGGCGGTTTCGTCGGTAAATTGGGCATTGAAGGTAAAGCCGAGTTGCGTAAAAAACCCGATGGCTTTGTTCAGGTCTTTGACGGGTAGGTTCACAAATATTTGTCTGGACATCCTGCTTTCCTTTTATCAGTGTGTAGGGGGTTGTTTTACATCTTTTTAATCATTGTCACCAGTTGATCGAGCGCTGCTTCCCAGCCTTCGTGGAAGCCCATTTGTTCATGTTTGACACGCGCTTCTTTATCGGCGTGCATCACCAGTGCCGTGTATTTTGTGCCATTTGTGTGCGCCGCAAGCGAAATGACCGCCGTAAGAGCGAACTCAGCGCACGGGTGTTCAGCACTTCCTCCAGATTGATTGGCTGGTCGGAAACCGGGTTCAAGTGCGTTTGTCCAAACCAGCTTTTCATTGTTAACAACTTCTAAATAGCAACCGATGTTGGGGAAATCTTGCCCTTCTGGTGAGCGCATCACGGTACTGAATATTCCGCCAGCTCGAAGGTCAATTTCACAATCCACAGTTTTCCACGGTACAGGCGTAAACCATTGTTTAAGTTGTTCTGGGGTCGTCCAAGCGGTCCAAACCAGCTCTCGTGGCACGTCAACAACGCGTTCAAACATGAGGTCTAATTCAGGGTTTGGTTGATATTGATTGGAATTAGTCATTGTTTATTTTCCTGTGATTGAAGTTCTATGCAATACGCTTCACGCCGATTTTCCCGAGAAGCAAGCCTCCATTCGGCTTTGGAATTCACTGGGATCAACATCTTCGACGTGCGTGGCGATCAGCCAGTGATGGCCGAAAGGATCGACCAACTTGCCCATGCGGTCTCCCCAAAATTGATTTTCGAGCGGCATTGTCGCTTTGGCGCCTGCCTCGACGGCATCGGCAAAGACGGCATCCGCATCGGTCACGTAAAGATGCAGTGTGACGGGACTACCACCGAGTGCTTCAGGGGAAGTGGAGCCGCATCCTGGATTTTCATCCGAGATCATGAATATCGAATCGCCAATTTTGAATTCGCCGTGGGCGATTTTTCCGTCGGGCATATTGAGCCGGCACAGCTCGCTTGCACCAAAGGCTTTTTTGTAGAATTCAAGCGCATCGGATGCTCCCCGGATTGTCAGGTATGCGCTTAGCGTGTGGTAACCCTCTGGTATGGGTTTGATTTTAGTGGTCATGATTGTTCTCC
The DNA here is from genome assembly GCF_046714055.1 of Methyloglobulus sp. Classification (GTDB taxonomy): domain Bacteria; phylum Pseudomonadota; class Gammaproteobacteria; order Methylococcales; family Methylomonadaceae; genus Methyloglobulus. Next base: position 4,491 of record NZ_JBKKBJ010000224.1, read on the forward strand.
TGGTTAAGGTTGAGTGGTTGTAAAATTTTGCCTACACTGTCAGTCGAATGGCAGTTGTCCGAATCGACACTTCTGTTGAAAATTTCGATTGCGCTGAATTGCTCTACGCTACATCTTGACGAAAATTTTAGTCGCCATGATGTCGTCTCCTTTTCATATTGGATTGAATTCACTAGGTAAATGTCCTAGCACCCATTTTTATTGCCAAGCAATTGTGTGTGATAATAAAACACCATCTGGCTTTTGAAAAGAACCACATTGTAGAGATAGTATGGATCCAATTTTTGAGTTGTCCTTAATCATGCCGACGCGAGATTCGCGCAAGCTGCTCCGTGCGCTGCACCATCAGTTACGTACGGCGATTGTGAGTGGAAGATTGCAACCCGGCTTACGATTGCCGGCAACACGCAAGCTCGCCGCCTTGACGGGCGTGTCACGCAACACTGCCGTGGCAGCCTATGAGTTGCTGCAAAGCCAAGGCTATATCAGTATTCGCCCCGGTGCAGGGGCATTCGTAACCGATCAGGATTCCCAGCCGATGCGCCGCAGCCCATCAGTAAGTGATTCAAATACAGATTCCCGTATCGTTTCTTTTTGGCGCAATCCTCCGTCGCTACCAGCACCCTTTCAGCCCCCTTATCGTTTCGATTTTAGAATTGGCCTTTCCGATCAGTCGTCCTTTCCCTTTCAAGTTTGGCAACGCTTGTTGGTGCGCTCGCAACGGTCATTATCGAAAACACCCACTTCTTATGCCGACCCCCAAGGCCAACCTACCCTACGGAAAATGATTGCCTCGCATGTATCCACTACACGCGCTGTTGCCGTCCAAGAACATGACATAGTGGTCACAGGAGGGACTCAGCAAGCGTTGGATCTTCTGGCCCGGATTTTAGTGACGGCAGGACAAACCACGGTTGCTTTCGAAGATCCTGGATATAGGCCTGCACACATTGCTTTCGCCGCTGCGGGTGCTAAAGTGGTTACCGTTCCAGTCGATAAAAACGGCATCATCGTTGAGAAAATTCCACCAGGAACGCACATCATTTATGTAACCCCTTCACACCAATTTCCACTAGGGTGTGTGATGTCCGTTGCGCGGCGCATAGCGCTACTTAATTTCGCACGGTTACACGGCGCAGTCATCATTGAAGATGACTACGATAGCGAATTCCGCTATAAAAGCAGCCCTCACGATGCGCTGCAAAGCATCGATCATAATGGGTCAGTGTTCTACCTTGGCACTTTTTCAAAAAGCCTGTTTCCCTCACTCAGGATCGGGTTCGTTTTGGCTCCACCCTGGGCGCGGCACGCCCTCGTCGCGGCCAAGCGGTTTAGCGATTGGCATAGCCCCATTCTCGAACAGGAAACGTTGGCCACTTTTATTGCTGAAGGCCATTTAGCCCGCCATATCCGCAAAATGCGCAAAATCTATGGTGAACGGCGTACTGCCCTGACAAAAGCCATCGCGAGCCATTGCAGTGATCTTTTGGAACCTATCTCAGTCGATTGCGGCTTGCATCTGACCGCATGGGTTAAGGGTAATTTAATGGCATCAACAATTGCTGCCCAAGCAGAAGAAATTGGAATCGGGCTTTATTCGCTGGCCCGCTATCCGATTGCCGGAAAGGGGCAGAACGGCCTTGCCTTTGGCTTGGGCATGATTAGGGCTGAACAGATAGACGAGGCCATCAACAGCCTTGCCGGACTAATGCGCCAGTCATTTCCGAATGGCGCAAAACTCTAGCTCATGACCATCTGGATCAGGAAAATACACTGAAACGGCATTCATCCAGTCCAATGATACTGGACCTTCCACTACTACATTCCTGCTTTCCAAATAGTCCTTCAGCCCATTCAATTCAGTTTCATCAACCCTGAAGGCGAAATGTTGCCGCAGCCAATTTCCCTTGTCTTCCTGCAATACAACCATGCCATTGTTGTTTCCAACCCAGAGAAAAAGCCAGCGACGCTTTTCATCGTAGAGCCCTTTTTTAAAGCCAAGAACTTCTTGGTAAAACTTGGACGACACGTCCAAATCCTTAACTTTGACCGCGACCTCAAATACACCGTCGATTTTCATTGCAAACTCCTCGCCATTGCAGGGGATAACGTAAAGCAAACCGGGCGCGGCACGGGAGGCTGAAAATAAAACCGTCTATAACCGCGCCCCAGTTTAGCTTTGGGTTAGGCTAATTTAAACACGTCCCTAAGCAAAGCATCCGAAAATCCGTGTAACATCAGTTTTTAATTTACTCAAAAGTTAGTACACAATCATATTTTGGATTGTGCATGTTCAATCAACCATTGGATATATTCCAGTTGCACGTCTTCCTGGCGGGTGGCTAGATACATGGTCTTGGTCATCGGCAGGTTTTTAAACCTTAGGCTGACCACGTCTGGATTTTTGACTTTATCGGCCAGCAACCATTCCGGCAGCAGGCAAACACCGCGTTGGCTGGCGGCTAACTGCAACATAATGTCGGTTTCTTCCACGGTGATATGGGCTAGCGGTTCAATCCCGGTGGGTTGCAGGACTTTCCTGAACATATCCAGGCGCTCCCGTTCGACCGGGTAAGTCAGAATGGTCTCCTGTTGCAAATCGGCCGGTTCAATCACTTTAAACCCGGCGAGCCGGTGTTGCTTGGAGACTATTAACACCAGCTCAAAATCGAACAAGGGCTGGTAATGCAGCACACCGTTAAACACGGGGTCGGAAGTCAGCACTGCGTCAAGCTTGTATTGTTGAATCGCTTCGAACGAATTAAACCGGTAGCGGGATGTCACTTCGATGGCCAAATCCGGCCAGGCTTGCAGGTAGGGCTGAAGAATCGTGCGAAACCATTCATAACAGGCATGGCAATCGATGCCGATAGTCAGTTTTCCTATTTTTCCTGTCGCCAACAGGGTCAGGTGCTGCTCGGCGGAATCAACGGTGGCAATGACCGATTCGGCAACATCGGAAAGGTAGTGACCTGCCTGAGTCAACACTAAGGTGCGTCCTTGCTTACGCCACAGAATAATCCCCAAACGCTGTTCCAGGTTTTTCATCTGGTGCGATAAGGCAGATTGGGTCAGATGCAGCGATTCTGAAGCGGCATTCAAGGTGCCGCGTTGTTTAAGCGCCAACAGGATGCGAAAGTGGATCAGTTCCATATTGATGAATATTTCTCATGTAATAGTGAGAAACTATCAATATTTTTCACAAATAACAAGCCCTACAATGCCATTTTGTGTTTAATCTACGTGGAGCAGTATTGATGACTAAAATTCATAACCTCGGTTTCCCTCGCCTGGGCGAAAACCGCGAACTGAAATTTGCCCTGGAACGCTATTGGCGTAGCGAAATAGATCAGGACGAATTACAGGGAATCGCCGGCGAAATTCGGCAACGTCATTGGCGACTGCAAGCCAGTAGCGGCCTGGATTTTATTCCGGTCGGTGATTTTTCCTACTACGATCAGGTCTTGGACACCAGTGTCATGCTCGGCGTTATTCCAGAACGGTTTGGATCATCAATCGGCCTTGATACCTATTTCAGGATGGCTCGTGGTCAGGCAAACGATGGAGTGCCCTTTCGGGCGTGTGAAATGACCAAATGGTTCGACACCAATTATCATTATCTAGTCCCGGAATTGGCATCGAATCAGCATTTTGCCCTGTCTAGCACAAAGTTATTCGATGAAACACGCGAGCTACAAGCCTTGGGCTATCAGCCGAAACCGGTATTACTGGGGCCCTTGACCTGGTTATGGCTGGCGAAAACGACTGGCGACTTCAACAAACTTGATCTAGTAGACCGCTTGCTGCCGGTTTATGGGGAAATCCTGCATCGCTTGGCAGACCAGGGCGTGGAGTGGGCGCAAATCGACGAACCGATCCTGGTGCTGGATTTGCCCAATGCCTGGAGAAACGCGTTTGAGCTTGTCTACAATCGATTGCAAAGTAGCCCGGTTAAAATGCTGTTGACCACGTATTTCGGGGAACTGGGCGAACTTACATCATTCGTTTGTAAATTACCGGTTGCCGGGCTGCATATCGATTTAGTCAGGGCGCCTGAACAATTGACGGCGGTTTTGGATAACTTCGCCAACCATAAAGTGCTGTCATTAGGGCTTATCGATGGACGCAATATCTGGCGTACCGATTTGAAAGCTGCCTTAACAACCATCGCTACAGTGCGGGACCGCTTTAAAGGGGAGCTTTGGCTAGCGCCTTCCTGCTCCCTACTGCATGTTCCTATCGACCTGGAACACGAAGCCGCTTTAGACCCAACCATCAAATCTTGGCTGGCTTTCGCAAGGCAAAAACTCACTGAGTTGGAAATTTTGCGCCTGGCAATAGAAGAGCCAGAAGCAGCTGAACCGGAATTGATCGCTTCGGCGAATGCAATCCACTCACGTCGGGAATCCGGTTTGATCCATAATCCGGCGGTACAGACTGAACTCGCGAAGGTCAATAGTGCCATGTCGCTACGTCAAAATCCTTTCCCTGTACGAAGGGAGCAACAACGTGCAAAACTCAATTTACCCAGCTATCCAACCACAACCATCGGTTCGTTTCCGCAAACACCGGAAATTCGAAAAACGCGCCATGATTTCAAGCAAGGTTTGCTCAGTGAAGACGACTACGTCCGACAAATGCAACAAACGATCGAGTTCTGCGTCAGGGAACAGGAAAATCTGGGATTGGATGTGTTGGTGCATGGCGAAGCAGAACGCAACGACATGGTGGAATATTTCGGCGAACAGTTGGACGGTTTTTTGTTTACCGCTAATGGCTGGGTGCAATCTTATGGCTCCCGTTGCGTTAAACCGCCAATCATCTACGGCGACGTAAGCCGGCCAAAACCGATGACCGTGCGCTGGAGCCAATATGCCCGGTCGCTGACCGACAAACCCATGAAAGGCATGTTGACCGGACCTGTAACCATTCTTAACTGGTCGTTTGTCCGCGACGACCAGCCACGATCAACCACCGCTTATCAACTGGCCTTGGCGTTGCGTGACGAAGTGATGGATCTGGAAAAAGCCGGTATCCCGATTATTCAAATCGATGAGGCCGCTTTCAGGGAAGGCTTGCCGCCACGCCAATCGCGTTGGCAGGCTTACCTGGATTGGGCGGTACGTGCCTTCCGTCTGTGTTCAAGCGGTGTAAAAGATAGCACACAAATCCACACCCACATGTGCTACTCGGAGTTCAACGACATCATTACTGCTATCGCCGATATGGATGCCGATGTGATAACGATTGAAACATCCCGTTCCAATATGGAACTATTGGATGCCTTTATCGATTTTAATTATCCGAACGAAATAGGGCCAGGCATTTACGACATACACAGCCCGAACGTGCCGACAACCCAAGATATGATTGCTTTGCTGAAAAAAGCGGGGGAAAGGATTGACCCAGACCAATTATGGGTAAACCCCGACTGCGGGCTAAAAACACGGCAGTGGCACGATGTCAGAATCTCATTAGCCAATATGATCGAGGCCGCTAAGATTTTAAGATCGTCTTTCGTATAACTCCAAAACCTAAAACCACAAAATTTATATGTCAGGTTTAAGTGTATTTGCCATTGGCTTGAACATCTCCCTATCTGGAACGCGCAACTTAGGCGCTGAACACGTACGGACAATTCGTGTGACACTGATGCAACTCCTATAGTTATTCAGATAAGACCACTTCAACCTGGCCGACGATTACTTTTAACAACAAGTTAAGCACGACAAATTAACGCTATTACGACCATTCAGAAACTTTTGGCGCACGATTTTTTCCGTTTCGTGAGGTGGCTATAACAAACAAAGAAAGTCGGTAAGATTGCTCTCGATTTAATAGATAGTTACAATTCCTTAGAATCTGGGGATATAGCAGACCTGGACATCCTAACTATCGACCCCAAATCGCACAATACTTATCATGCCAGAATTACCCGAAGTTGAAACCACAGTGCGGGGTATCGCGCCGCATGTTGAAGGGCAGACTGTCAAACAGGTTATCGTCCGACAACCTCAATTGCGCTGGCCTGTGCTGGAAACGCTTAATGACACCTTGACTAATCTCAGCATCAGGTCGGTCTCCAGAAGAGCCAAGTATCTCCTGTTCTCTACCAATGCAGGCACGATACTCCTGCATTTAGGCATGTCCGGGAGTTTACGGATTATGCCGGAAGGAAAGATTGCCGGCAAACATGACCACATCGATTTTATTTTTTACAATAGCTCTTTGCTGCGTTATAACGACCCTCGCCGCTTTGGGGCAGTGTTGTGGACAACCGTTCCTGTGGCAGAACATAGCTTGCTCAAAGATTTAGGGCCGGAACCGCTATTGTCCGGTTTTGACGGCAACCACCTGTACCGGCAATCCAGAAAGCGCAAAATGCCGGTCAAGTCGTTTATCATGGATAGCCATATTGTCGTCGGTGTTGGCAATATCTATGCGAATGAAGCCTTGTTTATGGCGGGCATACACCCTACGCGGCAATCCGGAAGAATCTCTTTGCCGCGTTATCAGCACCTAGCCGACTGCATTAAAACAGTTTTACAAAACGCTATCCAACAAGGCGGAACTACGCTGCGGAACTTCGTGAATGAAGCGGGAAATCCCGGTTATTTCAAACAACAGCTTCGTGTGTATGGGCGTGCCGGATTGCCCTGCCGACACTGTTTGCAACCATTAAAAGAAATAAG
>NZ_JBKKBJ010000225.1:0-3402 GCF_046714055.1 Methyloglobulus sp.
GGGACAGACGAAGCCATTACCCCATCGTGCGTGCTCAAGGTAGGCCGCACATGCCACTTCGTCCGGGAAAAGTTGTTGGAACCCGGGAAGTGACTTCGGGAACGGCAAACCATCCCGCCCAAGCACGTCGATAACCATGATTGCAAGCTGTACAGATGCCCAGCATTCTACCGGTAGTGGCTGTCTGTGACAACCGGATAAGCACGGTACCAAGGTCTTTAGAAAAACAAATTTCTCGAATAATTAGTCCATATGGCTATAAGCTATCAAACCATAAAACAAGAATATTTGGAGATGGCAGCGTCAAGCATGTTACAGGTGTAGTGATTCATAATGGAAACTAAGAGTGCCATATACTCGTTTTCGAACTGCGCGAAATTTGGAATCAGCTATTGCAGGTGATTTTTCAATGCACGGATATAGTAAATTAAAAACTACATGAAAAACTTGCAGGCTTATTAGGCGAGACTGCTTATATTGACTCATCTTACAAAAAGCGGGCAGCTAAAGCCCAAGAAAAACTGAAAGCTGCTCGATCAGATACAAAGCCCAACTAAAGGCTGTAGATTAATATCATCGTCTCTACCCCCCGGAGTGGGTACAATAAAACGTAGCTCATTCAAGTGGTGAAGATGAAAACACAAGTCCCGCACGATGATGCAAAATAAGTAGCGACATATCTACATAGTTGCTATACTGTAACTATGTACCTACATATCTACATTATTTTTGCCGTGAGGTTGCCAATGGCCATCACAACAATTTCTAGCCGAGAGTTTAATCAAGATGTCAGCAGAGTAAAGCGGTCTGCCGCTAACGGGCCGGTTTTTATTACTGACCGTGGGCATCCGTCGCATGTGTTATTGACCATCGAGGACTATCAAAAAATCACGGGCAAAAAGGAAAGCATTGTCGAGTTACTGGCAATGCCCGAGACGGACGATATTGATTTTGAAGCACCGCGCTTAAACAAAGCATTGTATAAGCCAGCAGATTTGTCGTAATCGTCGTGTATTTGCTGGACACCAATGTTATTTCTGAATTGCGGAAAGCGAAATCAGGCAAAGCCGACAACAATGTCGTGGCGTGGGCAAATAGCGTTTCGGCGGCACGGCTGTTTATATCGGTGATGTCAATTTTGGAACTGGAAACCGGGGTGCTATTGCTTGAACGGCGTGACCCAACCCAAGGCGCCATTCTCCGTTCCTGGTTAAATGCCCATGTATTGCCAGCGTTTTCTGAACGCATTCTTGCCGTCGATACAGCAGTCGCACAACGCTGTGCCAGGTTGCATGTGCCTGACCCGCGATCTGATCGTGATGCCATCATCTCAGCGACGGCACTGGTTCATGGCATGACGGTGGTCACAAGGAATACTGATGATTTTAAGCCGACAGGCGTTGAATTGTTGAATCCTTGGAAATTTGACGAAGCTGTCACAAGCCGGTAGATATTGGGTTGAGGGTTGATGATTTACTCGCCCCTCAACCATATAGATAAGACTGGCAATGTCTAATCGACTACACACCAGTCAAAATAGCGTATAATTTAGCGTATTGTTTCAGATAACACCACCTTTTCCAAAAGTTTAAGTTTATGTCTATTTCCTTAAGAAAAATCACCCATCAAGTTTCAGTCGGCAATGTCAAAGTTGGGGGCGGTGCGCCTATCGTTGTGCAGTCGATGACCAACACCGATACCGCCGATGTGACTTCCACAGTCAACCAGATTATCGAACTGTCAACTGCAGGTTCCGAGCTGGTGCGGATAACCGTGAATAACGAAGAAGCGGCGGCAGCGGTATCGAAAATCCGTAACCAACTGGATAAGAAGGGTTATTCCGTACCCATTATCGGCGACTTCCATTTTAACGGCCATAAATTATTGGAAAAATACCCGGATTGTGCCGAAGCCTTAGATAAATACCGCATTAACCCCGGCAATGTGGGGCGTGGCAAGAGCCGCGACCCGCAATTTCAACAAATGGTGGAATTTGCCTGCAAATACAACAAACCTGTGCGGATAGGCGTTAACGGAGGCAGCCTCGATCAGGCCGTCTTTACCCGTTTACTCGACGAGAACCGCTTATTACCGAACCCTGAACCCTTGCCTGCCGTTACACGTAAAGCCATCGTGTTGTCGGCGTTAGAAAGCGCCGCCAAAGCGGAAGAGATCGGCCTGGGCAAGGACAAGATTATACTTTCTTGTAAGATCAGCAACGTCCAGGAACTCATCAGCATTTACCAGGATTTAGCAAGCCGCTGTAACTATACCTTGCATCTAGGCTTGACCGAAGCTGGCATGGGTTCCAAAGGCATCGTGTCATCATCCGCCGCGCTGTCCGTACTCATGCAGCAAGGCATAGGCGATACCATCCGTATCTCACTGACGCCGGAACCCGGCGCATCCCGCACCCAGGAAGTCATCGTCGCCCAGGAAATCCTGCAAACGATGGGTTTCCGCTCGTTTACGCCTATGGTGATCTCCTGCCCAGGTTGTGGCCGTACCACCAGCGATTATTTCCAACAACTGGCAATGGACATCCAAAGCTATCTGCGCGACCAAATGCCGATCTGGCGCACCCAATATCCTGGCGTGGAAACGATGGAAGTCGCGGTCATGGGTTGCGTGGTCAATGGCCCCGGCGAAAGCAAAAGCGCCAATATCGGCATCAGCTTGCCGGGAACGGGCGAATCACCCGTTGCGCCCGTTTATGAGGATGGCGTAAAAACCGTTACCTTAAAAGGCGACTATATTGCTGAGGAGTTTCAGGGAGTTGTGCAGAGATATATTGAAACGCATTATAGTGCGTAATAGAAAAAGCAAGGAGACGCGCTTGAATTCTATCACCAAGGACAGGGCAGTTTATTTGCTGACTCTTATGCCCTTTAGTTTAAGCATACTGACTAGTGGGGCAATTGCAAAACCCCAATAGCGAGTAGACCCCCGGCGCGGGAGAAGCCCGCGAAACAAACGGGGACGGTTGCCGGGAAGCCCGTCAAGCGTGGTCACCCGAAGGTAGGCGAAGTACGCGAACCGAAACTGACCCGAATTGGCCGACAACTGGGCCAAACGCCCACGACGTAGTTTGATGCTTGTTTGGGGGTGACGGTGCCATATGTTGCGGGACCGGCTGGTTATTGCCTAAGTCGGACAGAATCCGCGCCATCAGTAAATACGGGGCGCAATGTCAGCAAAAACTACGCTCCAGACACTCACCCACGGCAAGTGCCGCTGCTTGGCAGGGAGTTTTACAAGAAGCCCACTATTAAATTACTTGAGACTTTTGCACGAACCCAAGCCCCTAAACTGGTAAAATAAGCCCTTATCAAAGTCCGAGCAATAGCCCATGTCCTGGAAGAACCTAGCCCAAACCAGTTTAAGCGATGCCCTAGTCAAGCA
>NZ_JBKKBJ010000226.1:0-7858 GCF_046714055.1 Methyloglobulus sp.
CTCTTGGTGCGCCATGAAAAAATGGATCGGAGCCATCTCGGCTGGCTTATGCTGGCCGCTTCGGCCATCGTTTTACGGAAACTAAAACGGAAAGGTCAGGGGAATATTATTTATGGATAAGCTCTTAGTAGCTATATGGTCAAAATAACAACCCTCAACCGATTTTTTGCCAAAGGTTGGGTTGAAGCCCTTTTTATAGCGCTCCCCATTTCGCTTACGTTTGGATTGGTTGCGTCATTCGGGTTTATAGCGGGTGCGGGTGAAATCATACAGGTCTTTTTTACATCGGACGATTTGAAGAATGAAATTAATCACATTGAATGGTGGATATTTATATCAGGGCTATGCGGGGTTCTGGGTATAGCAGGGATATGGCTAAGGCTTATTTTTCAGGATAAATTGGCAAAAACTGTTGGCTGTTTTAATTTGGTTTACATTCATCCTTTTGTCTACTGGAGTGTTTGGTGTCTTTTGGTTACTTTTAGGCCCAAGTTTCGGGTACGGGCCTTTTGGTGAAGGACGCTCTGATCTATTTTCCTTTTTTCAAGAAGAAAAGTTGTTTGTTTTTGTATGTTTGTGCCTTGCCGCCTATGGAGGATGGTTGGCCTGTACCACAATCAAACCAAACAATCACCCGCTACGTTGAGTAATCTGTCAAAAATGACCGTTAGAATGCGACGAAATTTCTTGTCTTACCGGGCATCTTGGTTATCTAATAGCTAGGATTACCCTTTTATCAAACTGTATCGTGAGCATAGAAAAACAATTCATCCCCCTATCTATTGCCATACTGGTCATCTCGGACACCCGAACCGAAGCCGATGACGTTTCCGGTAAAGCCCTGGTCGAATGCCTCACTGCTGCCGGACATAAGCTGTTTGAAAAAACGATAGTCCCAGACAATATCTACCAAATAAGGGACGTTGTTTCCAACTGGATTGCCTCAGAAGTCGTCAATGTTATTATCACAACGGGCGGAACGGGGGTCACGGGACGGGACGGCACACCCGAAGCTATCATGCCCTTGCTTGATAAAGTACTGGATGGATTTGGCGAAACCTTCAGGATGCTGTCTTACCAGGACATCAAAACTTCGACCATCCAGTCGCGGGCAATTGCCGGCGTTGCCAACGGCACGTATATCTTTTGCTTGCCGGGATCATCCGGGGCTTGCCGTACGGCGTGGAACGGCCTGATAAAGGAACAACTGGATTTTCGTACCCGACCCTGCAATCTGGTGCAGCTCATGCCCAGGCTGATGGAGAGATGACATGAAATCGGTATTTTTATTTCTCGGATCGTTCAGCGCTTTTATGGGCGTGGGGTTGGGCGCTTTTGGTGCCCATGCGTTAAAAACCACCTTGAGCGCGGAAGCGCTCACCATTTACCAAACGGGGATCAATTATCAAATGTGGCATGCCTTGGGACTCGTGGGCATTGCTTGCCTGCAAAATCAAATGCCCGATTCAAGACTCGTGCCTTGGGCGGGTTGGTTTATGTTTATCGGTATCTTGCTGTTTTCTGGTAGCCTGTACCTGCTAGCCCTGTTGGATATACACTGGTTAGGCATGATAACCCCCATAGGCGGAGCCTGTTTCCTGATAGCTTGGCTATTAACCTGCCTCTCCGCCACCCAGAAAAAACCTAACAGCAGGTACCAATAATGCGTGATGCCAATCCCCAAACAGTTTACTTAAAAGATTACAAAGTACCTGATTACCTTATCCATACCGTCGACCTTAATTTTATGCTGGACGAGCAACAGACAAAAGTCATCTCCAGGCTTTCCTTAGTCCGCAATCCCGATAGCCAGTCATCGGAAACAGCATTGATCCTGGCTGGTGAAAACCTCAGTTTAATCCGTATCGTCCTTAACGAGGACATTGAACTAACAGGAGCAAACTACCAATTAACGCCAGAATCGTTAATTATCCATGATGTCCCACAACAGCGGCCCTTCACCCTGACCATCGAAAATGAAATTAATCCGAAAGCCAATACCGCACTGGAAGGCTTATTTTTGTCAAATAACATGTTGTGTACCCAATGCGAAGCGGAAGGTTTCAGGAAAATTACTTATTTTCTCGACCGCCCCGATGTCATGGCTAAATTCACCACCACGCTGGTTGCCGACAAAGGGCGTTATCCGGTGTTGCTGTCCAATGGCAATAAAATCGCCCAAGGCGAGACGGCAGATAACCGTCACTGGGTGACTTGGAAAGATCCTTTCAGCAAACCCTGTTATTTGTTTGCGCTGGTCGCTGGACAATTGGAATGCCTGGCAGACAGCTTCACCACCTTATCCGGGCGAAAAGTCGGTTTGCAGATTTTTGTGGAAAAACACGATATCGATAAATGCGCCCATGCCATGCAATCCTTGAAAAATGCCATGCAGTGGGATGAGCAGGTCTACGGGCGCGAATATGACCTCGACCTGTACATGATTGTTGCCGTCGGCCATTTCAATATGGGCGCTATGGAGAACAAGGGCTTAAACATTTTTAACACCAAATTTGTCCTGGCCCGACCGGATACCGCCACGGACTCAGACTATGAACATATCGAAGGTGTCATCGGGCATGAATATTTTCACAATTGGACAGGCAATCGCATTACGTGCAGGGATTGGTTTCAACTCAGCTTAAAGGAAGGTTTTACCGTATTTCGTGACCAGGAATTTACTGGCGACCGCACGTCCAAAGCGGTAAAACGCATCGAAGATGTCAACATGCTACGGACTAGGCAATTTGCTGAGGATGCCGGCCCCATGGCGCATCCAATCCGGCCTGATGCTTATATAGAAATCAATAATTTCTATACCCTGACCGTTTACGAAAAAGGTGCGGAAGTCGTGCGGATGTTGCACACACTCCTGGGTGCAGAGGGTTTTCGTAAAGGTTGCGATTGTTATTTTCAACGCCATGACGGGCAAGCCGTCACCTGCGATGATTTCGTCACGGCCATGGAAGCTGCCAATGCACGAGATTTAAGCCAATTCCGGCTTTGGTATGGTCAGTCAGGAACCCCTGTAGTGAGTGTTGGGCAAGATTACAACCCATCGGGTAAGGCCCTGACCTTGACTATTCAGCAAAGTTGCCCGCCGACCCCAGGCCAAGCCATAAAAGAACCGCTGCATATGCCCATCACCGTCGGTTTAATTGATAAAAAGGGTGCAACGGTAAAATGCAGGTTACAAGGCCAAGAGAGCGATAAGGATGAGGTCATCCTGCAACTTACCGCCTCCGAGCAATCCTTTACTTTCACGGGCCTGGCAGAAAAGCCGGTCGTATCAATCCTGAGAAATTTTTCCGCGCCCGTCAAATTGGTCATGGAGCGTAGCCTTGATGAACTGGCGTTTTTATTGAGCCATGACAACGACACGTTTAACCGCTGGGAAGCAGGGCAGCTTCTCTCCGGGCAGATTATCGGGGAACTCATTACCGATATACAAAATAACAGAACCCTGCAACTCAAACCGATCATCATTAATGCCTTCAAACAAGTGCTGTCACAATCATGGGATGACTTGTCTTATTTTTCCTTACTGTTAAGCCTACCTTCGGAGGGGTATCTGGCTGAGCAAATGCAGGTTGTAGACGCAGAAGCCATCCACAAAGCCAGGGAATTCGTCGTCTGCACCCTTGCAGGACAGTTACGGACAGAATTGGAAGCCTTGTATCTTGACAATCAACGTGATGAATCAGGACAATTCGATTCCGGCGCAATTGGCCGACGGCGCATTAAAAATATATGTTTGAGTTTCCTCAGCCGATTGGAAAACGAGAAGATTCAACAATGGTCAGAGCAACAATTCAGCACGTCCACGAACATGACAGACAAAATCGCAGCATTGGCGAATATTGTCAATTATCCGCACCCAGCAAAAGAGGAATGTCTGGCTAATTTTTACCAGAAATGGCAGTCAGAAGCGCTGGTTATCGATAAATGGTTCGCCATCCAGTCAGCTAGCCCAATGCCGGATGCCTTTGCTACGGTCAGATCATTAACCGCGCACCCCGCCTTCGATTTAGCAACGCCCAACCGCGTCAGGGCCGTAATCGGTTCATTCACCCAAGCCAACCCGCTACATTTTCATGCTATCAATGGCCAGGGCTATGAATTCCTTGCTAACCATGTAATCGCACTCGATGTCCTGAATCCCCAAGTCGCCTCCCGCATGTTAGGGCCGTTAACCTCATGGCGGCGCTTCGACTCTACCCGGCAAAACCTCATGAAAACACAGTTGGAGCGAGTTATGAACAGTCCGGCTATCTCCAGGGATGTGTATGAAGTGGCTAGTAAAAGTTTGATGTAACCTTTAATGCCCTCTCCCTTTGGGATAGGGATAGGGTGAGGGGTATATTGTGTCGCTACCGCGACGATGTTGATTTAATCGGGTTCTCGCACCCGAGGGCGAAATATTTTTCTTTTCTAGGGCAAGCCACAAGGATGTGGTGAATGTGGAAAATGCAGGAGCATTTTTCCACAAAGAAAAGTATTCAAAAGAAACCCCGCCCGGATGCCGCTTATATCCTGCGCTTCTCGTTTTCAACGGGAGGTGATCGAAGGGGCTTCCTGCCCCTAGCTCACCTCGATTCATCCCTGAATCGCCCCTAACGGGTTATCCCCGCCGAAAACTGCGATGCTCGGCGCGGCATACGGGAGTGGGTGCATATCTTGAGCTGAGGATCGTAGGTTGGCGGTGAGGTACGAACCCCAACGTTTGATGCGCCGAATTGTTGGGCATCCTTACGCCAGCACCAACCTACAAAATACCCAACATACGGGATATGCAAATAAAGCCCGCAATCTGGTGCTTTTAAGAATTCATCAGAAATTGTTGGTCGATAAGCAAAGACATAAATCATCATTCAGTGCATCCAAAAATTAATTAGCTACGTATGGATAATGTACTAAATAACTTTTGAGGAGATAAACTTCCAGCGCTAAACTGATAATAATGAACATAACCCTCAAGTTTTTAACAACGAACGCATCAACTGCGACTTGAAGGGCAAACTTAATTGAATAGTAAATAAATCTTGAATATAGGAGTTACAAAAATGAAAACTGTTAAAAATTTTTTACCTTCGGTGCTTGCTGCCGTTCTCTTGACCATGCTAGGTGCTGGCTCCGCGCAAGCAGAGGATAGCGGTGGTTATGGGAACAGCGGCTATAGCGATTTTAACAACAACTGCGGTGGCAGTAGTTACTTCGGCAGCAGTCTCCAAGTGATCGGTTTGACAAGCGATCAACGCCTTATTTGTTTTAACGAGTTCAATCCGGGAGAGGCAAAAACCATTGATACAGTCACAGGATTCTCAGGAGATACTAAGTTGGTGGGTATTGACTTTCGGGTTCAAGACAAAAGTCTTTATGGAGTTGGCGACAAAGGCGGTGTTTACAAAATCAGTACCAATGACGCTTTTGCTCAAAAAGTGAGCCAGCTAACCGTGCCATTGAATGGCGCCTTTTTTGGCGTTGACTTCAATCCGGCGGCAGACCGCCTGCGGGTTATCAGCAACACCGGACAAAACCTGCGTCATAACGTCAATGCCGGCGGTACCACCATCGTGGACGGAACGCTGAGTTACACTGCACCGGCAACAACAACGGCACTAGGCGTAACCGGCTCGGCATATACCAACAACGACCTTGACCTGAACACGGCAACTACTCTATACGCTCTGGATTCAACGCTTGATCAGGTTGCAATTCAGTCGCCAGCCAATAATGGCACGCTCCAAGCAACGGGTAAGCTGACTGTAAACACTACCCCTTCCGTCGGTTTTGATATTTACAGCACGATTCGCAATGGAACGACCGTCAATATTGAGGGCTTTACGTCGCTGACCTCGTCGGATGACAGGGTAGTACGCTTTTATTCGGTTAGATTATTCTCAGGAAAAGCCACCAGTCGCGGTTCCTTCAGCAGCCAAGATGAGGTGGGTTGATATCGCCATTCCGCTCAATCAGCGATAGCATTTTCGCTGGCGAGACAGAAGCCGAATAACCTTCTCTCTGCTTGCTTGGGCCGATGCCCAAGCAAGCTTTCGCAAAAACAGCGATCCCTTCACTTATTAGTAAAAGTCTGTATTTTTTGGGTGTTATTGACTTAAGAAGATGCCTATATTAGAGTTCCTGGCGTTTTCGTGGCTATATTCTGTATCCAGCGTTGAAGGTACTTTATCAACCTGGCTAGGTGTTTATTTTTACACGGGTGTCCTGACGTGAGCTGTGCGGTCACTTGAACAAAACGCTCATCCCGACAGTCAACGCACGGTCAGGAGCGTTTTTCAACAAACCCATCCCAAACGCGCCATAGAGCACTATCTGCTTCGAAACGGCGTATGAAAGTGCGGCCAAAAACTGGCTGGCGTGCCGTTCATTGAACGGCCGTACGGCAAGTCAATCGTAGGGCGTGGTTAGCCGCGCAAAATCACTATGCCAAAACAACTAATGCTGTTTATGCGCGGCGTAACCCGCCGCATGTGGTGTCATGCGATATGGCGGATTACGACGCGCGGAAACTATTTACTTGTCCGAAGGCTGGATGACTTGCGCGTCTAATCCGCCCTACTATGCTACGACAAATGCACCCATCCCGTATGCCGCGCCGAGCATCGCAGTTTTCGCCGGGGTTAACCCGTTAGGGGCGATTCAGGGATGAATCGCGGTGATCGAGGGACAGGAAGTCCCTTCCAGCAACCCCCGATAAAAACGACGGGGCGCAGGAAGCAAGCGGCATCTGGGGGTCGTTTCTTTTGGATACTTTTCTTTGGACAAGCAAAGAAAAGAAACTCGCCTTCGGGTGCGAGAACCCGATTAAAATCAACCGTCGCGTTAGCGACACATTAGATTTTATTGAAACATTCAAAAAACATTGCGTACGAGGTAACATACCCAATGCCGATTTAGTCCCTTCTCCCTTGAGGGAGAAGGTTAGGATGAGGGGGTATAAACACTTGATTTTAATCTCCTCACCCCAACCCTCTCCAGCAGGAGAGGGAGTTTTCTTCCTTAACTTAACGGCATTGGTTACATACCCTCTCCGACATATGTAAACAAATATAAAAAAACCATGACCCCACACCACCAAATCCAAAGCCTCCTAACCTTTATCGATGCCAGCCCAAGCCCCTGGCATGTCGTCAATACCATAGAATCCCTACTCAAGCCATTCCAATTTAAAAAACTCGATGAAACAACAAGATGGCAGTTACAAGCCGGTGGGCGTTATTATGTCGTGCGCGACGATTCCTCCATCATCCTGTGCGTATTGGGAACAAAACCTTTAATTGACACGGGATTTCGATTGGTCGGCGCACATACCGATTCCCCTGGATTAAGGGTGAAGCCCAACCCCACAAATGGCAATGACGGCTTGCTGAGGTTAGGCGTGGAAATTTACGGTAGCCCCATTCTTGCCACATTTACCGACAGGGATTTAAGCCTTGCCGGACGGATTTGTTTTAAAAACGCCCAGGATCAGATCGACAGCCAATTAATCAAATTCGATGCCCCTTTGTTGCGGTTGCCTAATCTTGCCATACACATGAACCGGAATGTCAATGAAGACGGCTTAAAACTTCATAAACACAATGAGTTACCACTGATTTTGTCGGCATTGTCTGAACAGCAACTGCCTCCTGATTATTTTTTAAGCCTGTTGCAACAGCAATCAGGAATTGATCCTGCACGACTCCTGTCTTGGGATCTGGCGGTGTACGACACCCAAAAAGGTGCTATTTGGGGAGCACAAGAGGAATTTTACAGTAACAGCCAATTGGATAATCTGGCTTCCTGTCATGCCGCCCTGCAAGCCTTACTCGATGATGCTGTGTTACACACTGAAAAC
>NZ_JBKKBJ010000227.1:0-3027 GCF_046714055.1 Methyloglobulus sp.
TTGAATGCGGTTAGGGCGGCCCACCACCAGCCGCATCGTTTGGGCGCTACGGTCAGGCCAGTAAAAAGCCGCTTGCACACGGTTTTCTAAGTGAGCGTGTTCAGTGATGCCCTTAACAATCGCCTCAAACACCGAGAGGGGATGTGCGTACTTGCCGCCTTCCGGCAGGCAGTTGGCAGTAAGGTTGATGGCGCACAGCCACCATTGCAAATCGGTGAAGGTTTTCAATGGATTATACAGGCCGATAACATTCGATGAAGGTAGCCTCAAGGTGTCGTGATGTCAAGCCCAACCGATTGGGATTCCTTATGCAGGTCTGCCCTTTGCAAGGCATTGAAAGTATTATGGCAAAAATCTGCAAAATTCAGACCCCCCTGCGATTTTTTAAAAAACCAAAGTTATCCACAGGGGTTCTGAATGAATTTCGAAAAATTGCCATTTTTTAAATAATAAATGCGTATTCACCGTCCCAATCCGGCATCTTGCATTCACCGATGGTTTTAGGGCGGCTACTTGGGGCTATGCGTACCATCAACACAAAGCCGGTGGCTAAAGCCAGCTCGTGCAACTGCCGTTCAAGACGGGCTTTGTCGCCACGGGTCAGTCGGCATACAAACACGCTCCACTGGCGGCGGAATCCGTAGCCCTTCAATAACCGCTCAACCTTGCGGCGTTCTTTGTCATCGGATACGTCATAAGCAAATAGATATTCGGTGGTTTTAGGGCTGGGCATTCAATTAAGATTCTGCTGATACTAGGATTGAATAGACAATAATAATATTAATCATAAGGTTATAATTTCATTTCATAGAAATACGGCATCACTCCGGCATGGCATCGAATGCTGGTCAGGACAGGGTTCACCTTGAAAACTGAAATCCCCCGTAGAAACCAGGTTGGTTCATATACAGCCCCCGTTGCCACGGGGGAATTCCCCCTATGGGGTAACCGTAACCCATCGGTGCCCATGCCGGCTGCTGTGCATACGGGAACATGGGGTTGGCCTGCCGGTAAGGGTTTTGCCGTTGTTGTTGCGCCACGCGGGTTTCCGGCAAATACCAGACTCCTTCATGTAAACAAACACTGACGGATTTATTTTCAATGGCTTTGTTTTCAAAAATAACTTTGTGGTGGACCTCTTTACAGGCCCGACCATCTGACTGGTATTCCTTAAGGACGGTGGCTTCGGCAGAATAATTGCCGTTTTCGTTTTGGATACGCACGGTATGGCCTAACGGACCACCCGCCACGCGTTGGATAAGCTCGTCGGCACGGTTTTGGGGGGTAGTATTTTGATTGTAAGCGTTTTGTTCAGGATAATACGAAGAAGGCACAACACAACCGGACAGCAAGGCTGCACAAATCAGGAAAACGGCATTTGTCATTACGGAACGGAAATATTTCATCGTTAATACCCTTGTATAATCAATCATTAAATACGGTTAACCTCATAACCGTTGCCGCCATACCTAAAAGTTGAACAGCTTTGCCCAACAAAATAGCCAGGCCCCAGTGTTTTAACTAGGCAGCGTAGGGTTTGCTCATGGTTGCTTTCCCTGTCAGTGCCTTGATATGCCACACAGCCGGGCAAGGTTTTAACTTGAGTGCTGGCGGCGTAATCGACAACGCTCATGCCATTGGTTTTCAACATGGTTGAAACGCTAGTGCAGTTAGGGTTGTTAAAATCGCCGCAACGGTTATTGACGACGGTGATGGTAAGCCCTTCGTTTCTGAACAAGCCCAAGCAATACTCAGACGGCGCACCCTGGTAGCTTTGCTCGATCTGCCGGGTGTTAGCGGCCTGTTGCTCCATTTGGTCGTTTTCAGCAGCCTTGGCATCAGCTTCTGCCCTATCGGATTCTGCTTGCTTTTCGTCGCGGATACGTTTTTCTTCGGAAGCTTGTGCGACCAATATTTTATTTTTCTCCGCTATTATAGCGGCTTGTATACGGCGCTCCTCGGCGGCTTTCAATGCCATTTCTTTGCGGATACGGGCGTTTTCGGCTTTAATTTTTTCGGCTTGTTCCTTAATTTTTCGAGCCTTGTCCGCTTGCTCTTGGCTGGCGACCACGCGGCACAGGTCGGCAACCGTGTTTGTGTCCAAAGGCTTAGTCGCCGCACGAGTCCTTGGGTGCTTTATAGGCTTATCGAACAACTCGTAACCTTTGTCGGTAATTGCGTAAAACACTTGTGGACGCGCATAGCTATCGAAAAAACTATAGGACTCACATTCTTGTGCGCTGGTGATATAAATCCGGTTTGCTTTTGGCGCCACAAGATTCGGGTCGTATGCAAGCATGTCGTCGGGAGTAGGTGTTCCAAGATTCGCCCAGGTAGGGCTGGCGCGATCACCCTTAAGTTGAATTTTAACCTCGCCACTAGGCAGCGAGTACATCACACATTGGTTCTCGCCGGTTTTTTTGTCGATGCATTGGTCGCTGATGGGGCGTGTATGCTTCGTAAATTCATAAGCAGCAAATAAAACGACAGCACCGATGATAGTCCAGCGAATGAGTGTGCTGGTCTTAAAAAAAGCTAACTTAACGGCAGGAATGAAAAATATGGCAGATATGATAAAAACAACAGTAACGGCTATTTTCGTTTCTATCGGATCTAACCAGAAAAATTGGTCAATAAGGCCATTGATACCGTCGTTAACGGAAGATTGGAATGCGAAGCCGCAGACGATGAACAAAAAGGCTATGCCAATTAAGGCATATTTTGACTTGGCATTGATCGGCTTACCTTGCAATAAATTACTGGCAACAGGCAGTACAAGGAAGATAAAAATTAACGCAAGGATAAACAAAATTGTGATCAAAAGCATGGCAAAAACCTTTTAGTTTGAAGAGTTGTCAAAATTTTTCTCACGGCGAGCCGCAAGATATTCCCAAATGGCGATCACAACGACCGCCACGTCTACCCAGATATGCAACTTACCAAAGAATATTGTCTTGTTTACCATATCAGTTTCGTTTATAAAAATTATGTAAATTATCGATCATTTTGTGTGCCAACTGTTTCCGC
>NZ_JBKKBJ010000228.1:0-8949 GCF_046714055.1 Methyloglobulus sp.
AGTCACAGCTCCGGCGTTGGCATGGCGCGCACCAAAACCGTCCGCCCTCCATCCGCCATTGGCTAGATGTCCCGCATTGTGGGCAGAAAAAACCGTTGGGCCAACGAAGCCACTTAAGGCAGTCAAGACAAGCCGCGCCAGCTAGGAAGCATGCCTGCAAATCCGCATTGCTGGGCGGATAATCGCGCCCTGCTTGAAGACCGGAGGCAGGCGTTTGTATGGGCGTCGGCATTTCCATATCTTGCACCTACAGCACTTAAACCGCCCTCAAGCCTATGCTGGCTGCGGATGCCCTGTTGGTCAGCGATGGCAACCCCGCCTACACGGCGTTCTGTGAGGCAGAAGGGATCAGCCATGAAGCCGTCAACCTCAGCCAAGGCCAGCGCGTCAATGGCGCTTATCATGTGCAGAATGTCAACGCTTATCACAGCCGGTATACAGTGGTTGGCACACTTCCATGGCTTAGCAACCCACTACCTGCCAAACTGCCTGGGCTGGCGGCGGGCTTTTGAACAGCACCAACCACTCGCACCAGAAATGCTGCTGAATGCCCCGCTCTGGGGAATTTTCAATATTTAACGGTGACATAGCCTCTCGTTAAAACTAACGCCCTGCCATAAAACGCATGAATACCTTCTGCTGATGGAAAAACGCTCAGGAGAATGGAATCTCGATTCTGTCAAAAGCTCCTTAGGGCTCACTTTTCGGGAAGCAGAAATACTCATGTGGATTTCCAGGGGCTAAACCAATAAGGAGGTTGGCCTTATCCTGGGCGGCAGCCCATGCACGGTCAAAAAACACCTGGAACACATTTTTGAAAAACTGGGCGTTGCCACCCGTGCTGCAGCCATGTGTATTGCCATACAACAAACTACCAACCTGACATCAACCCCTGAGGTGATGTAAGCGGAACATCATGGCATCGAAAGTTACCACGATTGAGTAGAGTGTTGTTGCATGTCGATTGAATCCACAAAGAAAAATCACTGGACAATTGCCAAAAAAAATCATTAGTCTTCGCCGAACCCAGCTAAGGTGTTAGGGTTTAAGAGTTTTAAACCGTAATCGTGAGGGTTTCACTAGAATACGCACAAAACACGCTAGGTATCACCTTAAACTCGTGTACAATCAGCAGCTAAAGTTACATAACCCCTGCCTTTAGCTATGTACAAATACGATGGTTTGGTTATTTACCAAAACCATGATGATGAAGGTGTCCTTGAGGTTGTCGAGAAAAATGGCATAAGGTCATTGCATTTTGGCTCAAGCTCCCGGCAAAGCAGCATAACCCTGAATAATCCAGAAAGCCTCCAACTGGCTTATACACGGGCCATGGCCAGTTGGTTGTTGTTCAAAGAGACGGTGGATGATGCGTTAATCATCGGGTTGGGCGGCGGTTCATTAGCCAGGCATCTGTTGTACCATTTCCCGGAATGCCGACTAAGGGCCATTGAATACCGGGCGAGCGTGGTTAAAATAGCCCGTAGCCACTTTGGCTTACCGCTGGATTCACGCTTGAAAGTGATTGTTGGCGATGGCGGGAGTTATGTCCACCAACACGCACAAACGTGTAGTGACCAATATAGTTTGATCCTGATTGATGCTTTTGACTTTGAAGGCATGGCGCAATCAATTGCTTCCATTACTTTTTTTAATGCCTGTAAAATCCTGCTAAAACAGGATGGCATATTGGTCATCAACCTGTGGGGAACGGAAACAAATTTATGTGGCTCCTGCTTACATTGGCTGGAACAAGTTTTCAACGACAAGGTATTGATCCTGCCTGTCCGTAACCGTGGCAATATGATAGCCGTGGCATTCAATCAGGATGTTTTGCGATACGAGATGAAAGACCTTAGGCCATGGGCGATTGAACTTGAACAACAGTACCAGATCGAATTCCCAAAATTTTTGAAAGATTTTAATAAGCACAATTCATGTTCCATTCAAGCAGTTATCAAAAAATGACCTGAAATGCATAGCCTCTCCCGTCATTCCGGCAGGAATGGCAAAACGTGTCGAGCCACGGGGCTTGCCACAAGGGGTCTTGTTGTTCGATCAAACGGATTTTTGCAATCCGCGACCATTTTTTAAGTTGTTTCTCGCACAGGACAGCGCTTTCCGTCATTTCATGTGCCTCATACCAAATGAATGCATGAATACCATAGCGTTTGCTGAAATCGCCCACCCTTCCCATAGGGTGCTGATACACCCGTTTCATCAAATCAGGACAAAACCGCAGAATTTTCCTTGAGACTAAGAAGAGGGGTGTCTAGTGAATACACATGGTTATTATTCCGTATAAGTTATGAACGGTCGTTGTAACTGTGGTCTTTATGTAAAATATGCAAACCATAACAAATTAAAGGGAATCCCTAAAAATTCAAAATACTCCTTCTCCCTTAGGGGGAAGCTATTTTTAGAGGCTCCCTAAAGATACACAGACCCTATGACCGAAACAGCAGAAGTATTATTTGCCAAAGCAAAAAGCGTAATTCCCGGAGGCGTCAACTCGCCTGTCCGCTCTTTTAGCGGTGTCGGCGGCATTCCGGTTTTCATAGCCCATGCCCAAGGCGCGTACATTGTTGATAGCATGGGCAAGCGTTATATTGACTACGTAGGCTCATGGGGCCCGATGATTCTCGGCCATGCCCACCCTGAAGTGATCGCGGCGGTTAAAAATGCAGCCGAGAAAGGCTTAAGTTTTGGCGCACCCACAGAAATTGAAACGCTGCTCGCGCAACGGGTGTGTGACACTTTACCGTCCATCAATCTAGTCCGCATGGTCAGCTCCGGTACGGAAGCCACCATGAGCGCGATCCGTTTAGCGCGTGGCTATACAGGCAGGGATAAAATCGTTAAATTTGAGGGCTGTTATCACGGTCATTCTGATTCCTTACTGGTGAAAGCAGGATCTGGCGCGTTAACGCTAGGTGTACCGAGTTCTCCGGGGATTTCTGCTTCTGTCGCCGCAAGCACAATTACACTCACCTATAATGATAGCGATGAAGTCAGAAAGGTGTTTGCTGAAATCGGCGAACAAATCGCCTGCATCATCGTTGAACCAGTCGCGGGTAACATGAATTGTGTGCCACCAGTCCCCGGATTCCTTGAAACCCTGCGCCAAATTTGCGACGAATACCTCAGCGTGTTGATTTTTGATGAGGTCATGACCGGATTTCGCGTGGCATTATCGGGCGCACAAGGGCTTTACGGCATCAAACCGGATTTGACAACGCTGGGTAAAGTCCTGGGTGGCGGAATGCCGGTCGGGGCATTGGGTGGGCAACGTAAAATCATGGAATATCTCGCGCCCTTGGGTCCGGTTTACCAAGCCGGAACGCTTTCTGGTAATCCCGTTGCAATGGCGGCTGGCCTGAAAACACTGGAATTGATTGCCGCGCCCGGTTTTTACGAATCGTTATCTACAAAAACTGAAAAACTCACTTCTGGTTTGCAAGAACGCGCAAAACAAGCCGGGATTGCATTCACGACCAACAGCGTGGGCGGAATGTTTGGCCTGTTTTTCAGCAAAGAGGAAAAGATTACCCGTTTTGCCCAAGTTATGGCTTGCGAGCTAGCCTTGTTCAAACGCTTTTTTCATGCGATGTTGGCAGAGGG
Organism: Methyloglobulus sp.; assembly: GCF_046714055.1. Classification (GTDB taxonomy): domain Bacteria; phylum Pseudomonadota; class Gammaproteobacteria; order Methylococcales; family Methylomonadaceae; genus Methyloglobulus. The sequence continues at coordinate 3,622 of NZ_JBKKBJ010000228.1, forward strand.
CGTTTATCTGGCACCTTCCGCATTCGAGGCGGGTTTTGTCTCCGCCGCTCATACCGATGCCGACCTGGAACAAACGCTGGCTGTCGCCGAAAAAGTTTTTGCCCAGCTAACGTAAACAGGAACAGCACCGTTGACCCTCACGGAGTTTATCAATAACCTGCCACCCTGGGTAATCGCCCTGGCCGGCGTAATCGTCGGCGCGGTGCTGATGCGCTTGTTCAGCCACAAAGATAAGATCATCATCCAACAACTGTCGATCAACATTGCTGTTTCTGAAGAAAAAATCAAGCATTTGCAAAACGCAGAAGCGGAGTTAAAACAGTACCAACAACTGCTGACCACCGCCAAAACCAAAAACGCCGAACTGCAAACCCGTATCGCCGAACAGGAAAGAAGCGCTTACGAAAAACTAAAGCTATTGCAGGATGCCGAAATCCAGCTAAAAACCCAGTTTGAGAATCTGGCAGGAAAAATCTTTGAAGACCGCAGCAAACAGTTTGCCGAACAAAATAAGACCAGTCTCGATCATATCGTCACCCCGCTTAGGGAACAACTGGGGGAATTCAAGCAACGGATTGAGACCGTTTACGATAACGAAAACAAGGACAGGATTACCCTGCGCGAGGAAATTGTCTCCCTGCGGCGCGATACCGCAAAAATGAACCAGGAAGCGCTTAACCTGACCCGTGCCTTGAAAGGCGACAAAAAGACCCAAGGCAACTGGGGCGAGATGATCCTGGAAAAAGTGCTGGAACGCTCGGGCCTGCGAAAAGGCATCGAATATGAAACGCAAGGCGCATTCCGCGATGACGATAACCGCCTGTTCAAGCCCGATGTCATCATCCATTTGCCCGACAACAAGGATGTCATTATCGACTCCAAGGTTTCCTTATTGGCGTATGAACGCTACTGTTCAGTGGACGACGACCAGGAGCGCGTGATCGCCATCAGGCAACATACAGGCGCAGTGCGCGACCACATCAAAAGCCTGAGCGAAAAAGATTATTCCGGCTTGCATGGCATAAAATCCTTGGATTTTGTGCTCCTGTTCATGCCCATAGAAGCCGCATTTGTCGCCGCATTCCAAGCCGACGAACGCTTATTTACCGATGCCTTTGAGCATAAAATCATCGTCGTCACCCCCACGACCTTACTGGCTACTTTACGCACAATCGAAAATATCTGGCGTTACGAGCGGCAAAATGAAAACGCCAGGGCGATTGCTGAAAAAGCAGGCATCGTTTACGACAAGCTACGCGGATTTGTGGAAGAACTCGACAAGCTGGGCAAGCAACTCAATATGGTTCATGGCACTTACGACGGCGTGATGAACAAATTGACCCAGGGTAACGGCAATCTCATCCGTCAAGCCAGCAGTTTTGTTGACTTGGGCGTTAAAGTCAAAAAAAGCTTCCCCAAAAATATTAGCGATCAGGCGGGGATTGAGACGGATGAGGGCTAAACATCTAAGTAAGCAAAAACCACAGCGACAATAACCTGAAAGGGAAACGGTGAAATCGATAATATACAGAACTTAGCCTAACTCATTGTTTATTTCTTCAGCTTTTGCGGCGTAACGATGTCACCTGGGAAACTTATATAATCTTCCGCAGTTTTTGCTATTGCGTGTTTTGGATCCCCATCTCCGATAAAAAATCGGATGTCTTCGGAGAATAGGTAGCCGGTAGCCTCGATAAAGTGTAACGAAATCGAGGAATATCGAAGCCCTGAGACCAAGTTACATCAAAGCTTGCATTTATCCAACTTACGGCCTTACCGTAGGGGCAACCCCTTATGGTTGTCCAGATAGGCACAAGGCCTATCCCTACAATGCTCTCAGCATTTGGGTGATTAATTAAGAAAGCGCTGAACAAATCTGCCGGCTTCGTTAGCGTTTGATTATTTGGGCAAGCTGGAAACCAGCGGGCATCCATTGGAAGCGAAATCACGGGCGGATTAGCCGCGCAAACCCTCCAACTTTCATCTATGTAAAGTTTTCCCGTGCGTCGTAATCCGCCATTTTGCGGCAACAATTCCAAACCACAACCGCACTTCCGACCAGGGATGGGGAAAGTGCGGTAGTCGGTAGGGGAACGGCACCGCCTCCATCCCTGGAGGTCGGCGGCAATGGTTCCAGACCATTTGCCGCACTTTCCCCATCCCTGGAGGTCGGATGGATGACCGCCGCAGTTGGTGAATTACGCCGCGCCTAAAGGACAAACAAACGGATAGATCGCGTATGTTGCGCGGCTAATCCGCCCTTGTATTATACGACTTACGGCCTTTCCTTAGGTTTCAAATTATCTAATTATTAGATTTTATAATCTATTAATATCGTTTTATTCAAGATTAAAACCGCATTAGGATATTCCTCAATAGAACAGTAAAGGTAGCTGCTCGGAGAAACTAGCGTTATTTTATGCGCTATCAAACTGAAGATTACCTTGTTCCAAGTTCGTATCAATATTGAATTGAGGACCAGGCCATGTTAAACACCAGCCTACCAACAGCCTTATTTGACTCCAGTTTCACAGTGCCATCCTTGTTCTCAGTGGCAATGGCCAGTTTTTTGTTAACCCTATTTTTCGTTTTACTATTGGCATTAGAATGCCGGTTTCCCAGAGAAAAACTGCCCGCAAATAAATTACGTGTGTCTTATAAAACAAACCTAAGTTTGTTTGTCTTCAACAGTATGTCGCTTTCGCTATTATCTGCTTCAACATTACTGGTGCTGGCGGAACATTATTCGAATAAGTGGCTATCGGTTTACCTGTCAAGCCCTTTGTGGCAGGTGGTTTTGTCGTTTTTACTCTACGATTTGTCGCTTTATCTCTGGCATAGGGCAAGCCACCGGTTTGATTTTCTTTGGCTATTCCACAGAGTCCATCACAGCGACCCTTATTTGAACGTCTCGACGGCTTTTAGGCTTCATCTGCTGGACGCGTTTATTATCACGCTAGTTAAGGCGGCTTACATCGTCATATTTGGTTTTGACAAGGCCGTCGTCTTGACCAATGAGGCCATCAACACCTTGTTCCTGATGTTCCACCACAGCAACATTACCTTCAAAGGCGAGAGGTTTCTGGGCTACCTGATTATTGTGCCGTATTTGCATCGCGTCCACCATTCCACACAACGTCACGAGCATGACAGTAATTACGGTGCAGTGCTTTCGCTTTGGGATCGTTTGTTTGGCACTATGGCAGAGTTGGAACCCAAAGAAGTCGGTATTAACGGGGAAGCGCCCCAGGATTTTATCGGCCTCATAAAATTTGGGTTTACGGCGAAATTACCCGTGTTAGTGCAACACCTGAGTATGGAAACAATGATTGCTGAGGCGGCCTACTACAAGGCGGAAAAGCGCAATTTTTATCCCGGCCATGAGATTCGTGACTGGCTGGAGGCAAAAAGGGAAATTATCAGGCAGGTGTATGGCGACAAAGCTATTGGGATTCGGGCGGGGGATAATATCCCTAATTTTTCGAAAGGTGGGATTTGTTGTTAGCTGGTCATGTTAAGACGCTGGCACACAAACGTCCATGCCATTATCCGTTTCAAAGATAAATACATCTAATTATATCGTTTTATTAACAATGAAAACCGTATTAGGATGTACACCAACAGGAAAACAACAAAAACTAATCGGTCAGTTTTGTTCAAGCAGTTGAATTAATACCAATCCCAATAAATTGTTATTTGAATCGCCTCATCCTGACCTTCTCCCTCTGGAGAAGGAACAATATGGGAACTTTTTGGAATTGGTATTACAGTTCTTCATGGCTTTCGAGTTAAGGAATATTTGAAAGTGTCTACCTCCTCGCAGGGATGTTGTTAGGGCGGGGTTTAAACCCCGCCCATTTTTTTCGCCACTACCACCATGCGTATTAACAAAGGGTGGGCAGTAGTTTAAATCTGGAATCAAAAAAATTAGCTAGAGGAAAATAGTTATGCCCTTACATGATTTGGTTGAATATTTTAATGACCGCTTTGGGCGGGAACACCACTCCAGTTTTCGCCCCTTTATCCTGAAAGATAAAAAAGTCAGAGGGCTGTTTGGGCCGATACGGATTGACAGCCTTTTTTCGCCGATACGACACACGGTGAAACCTACAGACATTATCGGCCATGCCGCGCAGATTGAAGTTTCCACCCACGCCACGCAATATTTGTGCGAAGACGAAATTGAAAATCTCTTGGCAAATAATGAAAAACAGCCGACCAGCCTAGAATCCATTATTAATTTTGACCGTTTGTCGCGTACCGTACACATGCTCAATTTCCTGACCGTATTGCCATCACACGGCAGCCTTTTTTTGGAGGTCGATCCACGCCATATACTGGGCATAAAACACGATCATGGGGTTTATTTTGGAGAAGTCATAGCCCAGTGCGGCTTGAACACCCAATACATTGTTATCGTGTTGTCGGTACACAGCCAATATGCGCGTCATTACCGACAATTGCTTGCAGGCTTGGATAATTATCGCCATCAAGGTTATCAAATTGCACTCAAATTTGACTATAGGGCCAGGGATAAAACGACGCTTGATTTGATTGCATCGTTATCCCCGAATTACGTCAGCGTGTCGGCGGAGGGTCTCGGCCACAGTGATGATAGCGATAATTTAGATGAACTAACAACAGTAGTTGCCTCGGTGAATGGGCAAAGTATTTTGCAGCAGGTTGACCAGAAAAAAACCGATTCCTTGGCCCGCAGCGCTAATTTTGATTTGGTAGAAGGCAGTTACTATAGGGCGATAGCGTTTGATTATTTGGGCAAACCGAAAACAACCGGACATCCATTGGAAGCGAATCATTTTTAGTTTGTGTGCAGGCTGGGAGTCTAAAACACTACTTTGGCTCGCTTTTTCGGAACACTCCAGGCTTACGGTTATTGAGTGATGCCTGGAATGCACGGCTGCCCTAGGTTGGTAACAATCAAGTAACGCAGCCAACAATAGGCATAATAATGCCGCTTTTTAATGCCGGGTAAATGCCCGGTCCAATCATTGTTCATAGTTATAGGAGAACGTCATGATTTCAATAATAGTCTTCACGATATTGATGGTTATATATTTGCTCTTTTGGCAACAAATCGACAGCAAGCATAAACCGCATTAAATCTGGAAAATGTGTAAATCAACAAAGCAGGACGGGGCAAAAACTCCGTCCTGCTAGGTGGTATACGGGAAGAACATAATATTTTCTGATTACGTAGGACCCACAGCCAATTTTGAAGTCAAAGGCATAAGTGCAAGCCCTTGAAACCAAAGGAGGCGGGAGATGAGCAAAAACAAAGTGCAATACCAAAAAGGTATGGGTTTGCCC
>NZ_JBKKBJ010000229.1:0-9925 GCF_046714055.1 Methyloglobulus sp.
CATTGGTTACGCAATGACTCGACGCGATGTCGGAATGCTTTGCATTTTCACTACGCAAAAAAACGCTTCGTGAAAACGCCCAGCCCTATCGCTTCTGGGGACTACTCGACTCCTGTCTCGCAGCGGACGCTTGCACCTTATTTCGGGGCATTATTTATTCTTAGCACGGCAGTTAAAACTCCCGATGAAATTAACCAGCTGAACGTTGATGCCTTATCCGCTTATCAGGCTATGGAAGCGGCGGCAGTGCAACATCCTTATCTGCTGCTGGCGGCAGTGTTATTTGCGTTATCGGGTATCTTCACCCTCGTCAAACTGCCCGCTGTTAAATACCAGGAAGCTCAACACGAAGATATTCAGGCTCAGCATTCAGGTAAACCATACCCGAGCGCGTGGCATTACCCGCATCTGGTATTTGGTGCTATTGGCATTTTTGTTTATGTCGGAGCTGAGGTTTCCATCGGTAGTTTTCTGGTAAGTTTTTTGACTGATCCAGCAATCTCCGGATTAACCCCGTCTAAAGCCGCCAAATACGTATCGTTTTATTGGGGAAGCGCGATGGTAGGCCGCTTTATCGGCGCTGCTGTCCTGCAGAAATTTCAACCGGGTAAGGTGCTCGCGTTTAATGCAACAATAGCGGGTTTATTAGTGGTAGCGACTATTTTCACTACCGGTTATGTTGCCATGTGGACGATTCTCGCGGTAGGCTTCTTTAATTCCATCATGTTCCCTACCATTTTTTCTTTGGCCGTGAGAGGACTAGGGAAATATACCGGCCAGGGCTCTGGTATTTTGTGTTCAGCAATCGTCGGCGGAGCCATTCTTCCGGTTGTACAAGGCTTTTGTGCCGACCGCATCGGTATACAACTCGCTTTTTTTATTCCCGTGCTGTGTTATACCTACATTGTTTACTATGGCTGGAGAGATTGGGTGTTGCATTCGGATCTCCACGTGTAAATTGTTAATAAGTTGAAGAATGGATCTCATTAAGATTGGCGACTCTATATTAAGGGAAACCAGAAAATAAAATACCTTCGAATACAGTACATATTTAAGGCAGTTTTTGAAAACTTCCATTTAACCCCCAAGGGCTGCTCCTGGCCGTAAACGGCACTTGGTCATCCATCAGGCAATCCTTTGAATACAGTAGTATTATGCGAAGCGAAACAGCGCATCGTGTGGGTGAAATCGGTCTTATTTGTCTCATCATGCTAATATAATTCACAAGGCAATGAGCTTTCCATAAGAGCGTGTATGTGAGGCTTCGCATAAACGCTCGATTGCCCCCTAAGTCCAAAATTGAACAAACGTCTTGATTTTATTGGAATACGAACGACAACAGACACTAACGTAGGTTTTCTTATTAGTGGATTTCAGGTTCCAAGTTAAACTTTTCATTATTATTAGCACTCTTATTGCTTGAGTGCTAAAATTATTGTAAGTTTTTAACTTTTTGGAGTTGCAAATGAGTGATGTAATCACATTACCTGTCAATTTATCGGTAGGTACGTTCGATGCTTATTTGAATGTTGTCAGGCAAATGCCTAAATTGACAACGGAGCAAGAGCGCGAATTGGCGATCAGGTTCAGGGACACTGGCGATTTGGCAGCAGCCCGCGAACTGGTTATGGCAAACCTTCGTTTCGTAGTCCATGTTGCCAGGGGCTATAGCGGCTATGGGTTGTCCATGCCGGATATAATCCAGGAAGGCAATGTTGGCTTGATGAAGGCCGTCAAACGGTTCGATCCCGAGTTGGGCGTGCGCTTGGTTTCTTTTGCTGTCCACTGGATCAAGGCGGAAATCCACGAATTTGTCATCAAAAACTGGGGCATCGTCAAGATTGCAACCACGAAAGCACAACGTAAGTTATTCTTTAATTTGCGTAAATCCAAACAGGATTTGGGATGGCTGTCGAATGATGAAGCAAAGGCAATTGCCAGTGACCTGAATGTTGAAGTCAGCGCTGTTTTTGAAATGGAAAAGCGTTTGGGTAGCAGGGATACGTCTTATGACATGCCGGTAGGTGTGAAAGCCGATGAAAATTGCCTGGAGCCAGCCAGCTACTTATACCAGCAAAGCGACGATCCGGCGGTACAATTAGAAAATGCCGAATGGCAAGGCCATGAGCAAAAGTTGTTGTCGAAAGCGTTGGATGGGCTGGACGAGCGCAGCCTGGATATTGTCTCCAGCCGTTGGTTAGCCGAAGAAAAGGCAACACTACATGAACTCGCCGAACGGCATCAGGTGTCTGCCGAAAGGATCAGGCAATTAGAACAGAATGCCATGAAAAAATTGCGGGCCGCTGTGGTTTTCGAAGCTTAATTCCCGTCAAAATTCACTTCTAAGGCTTAGAGCGTAGGCGCTAAGCCTTTTTTATTGTCTTTTGGGCGCTTACTTTGAAGCCAAACAAGTCTTTGGCTTATGATCAAGATGGGTTCAACAGCCCTAGCATGGCGTGAGCATGCTCCGCCGCTTCGTGTCCAAGCGTAGTCAAGTAACCGCCGTCTGCCAGCGTTACCAAACCTTTATGAAAAAGCCGCCGAGTCGCATCGATGGTGGCGGGCGCGGCTGTTGTGTGGACTTTTATACCTTCAAGCGTAGTGGTCAGTTTATAGCGGACGAGAATGTTCAGTTCGTCCAGGTTATCTTGGCTAAATTGCATGGTGCGATCTCAGGTATGGGGTTGGAGTCAGACAAAAATCAAATTTATCCACTGTGGCTAATAGTATATGGGATAGTTGCTTAGCCGTAAGAGTTTTTGAAGAAATGGACGGATTAATTTGTATAGCTTTTTGGGATAGTGCATATGTCGCGAAACGGAAGCTTCAACTCGATAGCCGATGTTGCCATTCGGCACACCTTGCTTTCAAGACAGCTAAATTGACGGTGGTAAGTTGCCGTTGTTTTAGGAGTTGTTTCCCTGCAACCCAAACATCCGTGACTTGTTGTCTGCTGGCGGCATAAACGATTTGCGAAACAGGGCAATATAAGGGTAGTGTTTCCAGGTGATCCAGGTCTATGGCAATGACATCGGCGGATTTGCCGATAGCAAGGGAGCCGGTTTCTTGCTCCAGGCCCAGGGCTTTGGCGCCGTTGATGGTCGCCATGCGTAAAGCCGTCATCGCAGGAACGCTGCTGGCATCTTGGGCAACAGCTTTGGCAAGCAGGGCGGCAGTACGCATCTCTCCTAACATATCCAGGTCATTATTACTGGCCGCGCCGTCAGTCCCCAGGGCTACGTTAATGCCAGCGCTAAGGCACTGGGCAACTGGGCAAAAGCCACTGGCGAGCTTAAGATTGGATTCGGGGCAATGGACGATATGGGCGCCGGATTCGGCAAACAAACTGATTTCGTCGGCGCTCAATTGGGTCATGTGGACTGCGATAAAGGAAGGGTTAACAAGGCCAAGGTTATGCAGCCTTTGCAGAGGCCGCTGCCCGGTATGGACCAGTGCCTGTTCGACTTCATGCAAGGTTTCATGGACGTGCATATTGATCGGTATTTCAAGTTCGTCCGCCAGTGTCCTGATTTTTTGCAAGGGATCATCGGAAACGGTGTAAGGTGCATGGGGCGCAAAGGAGGTTGTGATGAGCGGTTGGTGGCGCAGTTGATCGTGAATATCGAGCCCTTTGGTGATATAAGCCGCGCTGTTTTCCGCCCAAACTGTCGGAAAATCAATGACTATCAATCCAACGCTGGCACGTATGCCATGTTGTACGGCTTGCTGGGCCGTTATGTCTGGGAAAAAGTACATATCATTGAAGCAGGTCGTGCCTCCCAGTATCATTTCGGCTATCGCCAAATCCGTGCCATCCTTAACAAAGGATTCGCCCATCCATTTTTGTTCCAAAGGCCAGATATGGTTTTGCAACCAGTCCATTAAGGGCAGGTCATCAGCAATACCGCGCATCAAAGTCATTGCCGCATGGGTGTGGCAATTGATGAAGCCGGGCAGCAAGGCGTGAGCGTCAAGAGTTTCAGTAGTTGTGCCTTGATACTTCTGCTTGGCTACGTCGGTGGGTAGTAGGTCGATAATCCGGCCCTTATCAATGACCAGGGTATGGTATTCATAGGTTACGGATTCTGGTTCAACGGGTATAATCCAGCGGGCATGGATAAGGGTATCGACGATCATGACAATTTCCAGGGTTAAATCGCTGAATTATAACTTTTTAGCTTGCGTTCTTAATAAACAAATGACTAACAAATCCTCCGGCGTACAAGCCTTGCAATGGACGGGGCATTCTTTAAAAGTATTGGATCAACGGCAGTTGCCAGAAAAAATCAGCTACGATGAATATACCGATACCCACGGTGTTGCCGAAGCCATAGCCACCATGCGTGTGCGCGGCGCTCCTGCGATTGGCATTGCCGCCGCTTATGGCGTAGTGCTTTCTGTTTATCGGCATTATTCACTATCAGTAGATAACTGGCGGCAGCACGTTCTGGCGGATATTGAGTTGCTGGCAGACTCTAGGCCGACAGCGGTGAATTTGTTTTGGGCTTTAAATCAGATGAAAGCTGTTTTGGATGGGCAACAAGATAATCCTTTACCAACCGTTCTTGCCTGTGCGGAAAAAATCCATGCCGATGATATTGCCGCCAATTATAAAATGGGTGATTCGGGTGCGGATATTCTGGCGAATGCCAAAGGCATCATGACGCATTGCAATACCGGGGCTTTGGCAACCGGTGGTTATGGCACTGCGCTGGGCGTGATAAGGAGCTTGTATGCAAGAACCCCCGTCAAAATTTATGCAGGCGAGACACGGCCTTGGCTACAAGGGCAAAGATTAACGGTATGGGAGTTAGCGCAAGATGAAATCCCGGTAACCCTGATTGCCGATTCAGCTGCCGCCTGGTTGATGAAATCGGGCGCAATTGACTGGGTGGTGGTGGGTGCAGACCGCATTGCGCTGAATGGCGACGTAGCCAATAAAATAGGCACTTATTCCCTGGCCGTGCTGGCTAAACAGCACGATGTCAAGGTGATGGTGGTAGCGCCGACATCGACGATAGATGGGAGCATACAAACTGGCGACTACATAAAAATCGAGCAGCGGCAGCAAAGCGAACTGTTACCTGCTTGTTATAAGGATAATGCTTTGGTAAGCGCGTGGAATCCGGTTTTCGATGTCACCCCGGCGAAATTGATTTCAGCCATTGTGACTGAGCGGGGTGTGGTGGTGAATCCTGTCGAGAGTGGGGTAGGTGGGTTATTAAAAATCTAATACTGTATTTTAGTTGAGATCAAGCCCCCTATCTACTGGTTACGATGCCGCCGTTTTTGTAAGAAATATTGTTCCAATTTTTGAAAATAAGTATGAATGGCAAACAGAAAGCCCACCGCGATGGGTAGAGCGTAATACCACTGATCTTTGGAAAACGCCAATACGTTTAAAATTTCGGCGCCAAAGATATAAGCAGGGGTAATCGTAATTGCCGCCCAAACCCATGCGCTGAGCAAGTTGATTGCGGCGAATTGTTTTGCCGGATATTTAGTGATACCGATAGACATGGGGATAACGGTACGCAAGCCATACATATAACGCTGCATGAAGATAATCGGCCAGCCGTATTTTTTTAACAGCAAATGGGCAATCGCAAATTTGCGTCGCTGTGCATGAAGTTTGCGTTGGATAAGGCCTTTGTTAAAGCGGCCTATGTAGAAATAGATTTGGTCACCCGTGAAGCCGCCCAAGCCCGCCACAAATATCGCCATGAAGTAATTCATGTCGCCGGTATGGGTCATTATTCCGGCCATAATCAGCCCCATTTCGCCTTCGAGTATGCTCCACAGGAATAAGATTGAATAGCCGTATTCCTTAAGCCAACCGATAAATAATTCTTCCATCAATTCTCAACGTGGGTGAAAGACTGCCCTGTAATTATATATTGACGCAAAAATATCAGGTTTATTGTTATCAGATTTTCGAAAAGGTTTTAATAATGGGTGGTTGCGTTGATACTGCCATTTACCGCTTATAAAACTGTTTAATTATGCCAGTTATTTCTCTTTTGTGCGTTTTATCTTCAATAGCGCTGGATAGGGGGGGTTATCACGATTCAGCAACAGCTATCGCAGTTGCTTTCCACAATTTAACAATCGCTAACCCAATGACTATGTAAATCAATGCCGCACTCAGATAAGGAGGGTAGTATTGGGTGGTTTGGGTAAGGTATTGATTCCAGGACAACTGTCCAAAACGACCGGAGAATATATAAAAACTGCCGCTTGAGATTACAAATGCACCTGTTGTGGCAATAACTGCCAGCCCAAAGGTTTTGAGCGAATCAACAAAACTCAAGGATTTGTGTGCCTTGCAGTAACGACCGGCAAACCACATCACCGCATAAGTCGGGACTAAGCAGATGTAGGCCGGGGAAATGCAAAAATCGCTGACGCTAAATTGCGTGATCGCCAGGTAATCAATAACGACCGCTTCAAGCAATAACAGGGCAAAAAACCAAAGACTGCTGAATCCTATTCCAGCCAGAAAAAATACCGCGAGTGAGGCATCCGGCAATGAGAATGCGGAACCAAAGTGAAATAAGCGTGTTAACGCCATTAATCCCATCACTGCAAGTGGCAAAAATTCAATTCGTTGCCAAGGTTTGATATTCATTTGTTATCTCCAACAGGTTCTTTTATTGACCAAAAAGGTCGGAATGTGTGCCGGTACGCTCAAAGCGAACTACTTCACCGTCCACGCGGTAAATCAATACCCAATCGGGTTCGACGTGAAGATCGCGCCTTGGCTTCCATTCGCCTTTCAACGGGTGGTCGCCAAGCTCGCGGGGGAGAGCTTGGCCAGCCAGTAGCAGGCCGATAACGCCACGCAGCTTGTCCATATCCTTGCCGCGTTTTTCCGCTAGCTTCACGTCGCGTTTGAATTGGCCGGAGTAGCTCGGCAAACGCATCAAATACCCAACTGTTTGAACAGGTCTGCTGCACTGGAAGCGTAGAACACGTCTTCGCCTCTATCGCTTTTGTGGAGTGTTTCAGCGGTCAATGCGTTGGGCGTTTCGCTGTCTTCAATGTAAAGGCGCATCAGGTCACGAATGATTTGGGCGGCAGGGCGATGGCGGTTTGCTGCCACGGCCATGAACTGGTCGCGTAGCTCCGGTTCCATCTTGATCGACATTTGCACTTCTTTAGCCATATTAGCCTCGCTAGTTTGGGTGGTAAACATCTCTATTTTAAAAGGTATCCATCCGGTATGCAATGGATGCCGTTCTGATAAAGGCATATTCCCGTGAAACGTAAGGTTAAAATAAGCTGTCTATGGCTGTGATGTCAGTTATTATAATGGATAGCGATAAAGAAGTTTCTATCGGCTGTGTTATAGGTGTTCACAGTTTGATATTGTTTATCGAGCAAGTTGTTAAGTTTTGCGCTCAGCATCCAGTTTTTGTTGAAGTGGTAGGTGGTGCGTAAATCAACGGTTACGTAACCGCCCACTTTTATGCTATTGGCAGGATCATCAAAACGGTCGCCTTGTGCCAAAACAGTCGTACCGACATCGAACTGTCCGAAAGAACGTGACAGGTCAAACGAAAGCGATTTTTCAGTACGGCGCGGTAGTCTCAAGTTGGTTTCGCGGTTTTTGGGGCTGATGAGATTCATGCTAAGTTTGCTATTCCAACCCATTACTTGAGTGGCTAGTTCAGCTTCAATACCATCAATTTGCGATTTTCCAATATTTTGTGCGCTAAATTGGAATGTGACCGGATCCATGACGGGCGTAATTAAATTATCAATATTGGTATGGTAAGCCCTAACTTCCCATTGCAGCCATTTATGATGGTCACCTGCTAACCCGACTTCAAATGAGGTTGATTCTTCGGGTTTCAAGTCGGGATTGCCGAAATCAGGGAAATAAAGCTGATTGAACGTCGGCGCTTTGAAGGCGTTGCCAAAATTGGCAAAAGGGCTGATACCAATATCACTGTTATAACGCCAGCCAAAATTGCCGGTTACATAATCGCCAAAAGCTTCATTTTCATCCCAGCGCAATGAAGCATTGATAAAATGGTTGTCCAAAATTTGGCTATGCAGTTCACCAAAAATGCCTACATCATAGCGGGATCGCTCCTTATAGGCATCAAAGACAGGGTTAAAAGTATCAAGATCGGAACTATCGGCTTCATCCAGGCGGTAGTCCGAACCTAAAATAAATTGATGGTTATCATTGATATGGAATTCGTTCAACCAGGTGGCATTCCAGCGTTGGGTATAAAAATTAGATGAAAAGGAGTTGTCTGGCGCAAATTGATCATTATCGTCAAAACTTTGCCCAAGACGCAGAGTTGACTTCCAATTATCAAAGATATTCATACTGCCCGATAGTGCAACAACTTGGTTCACGAATTTTGTTTCATCCTGAAACGTACCATCGTACCTAGTTTTACCTTCATAACGCATAAAAGAAGCTTCAATTTCGGCATTATTATTAAAGCGATGTCCAGCACGGGCATTGACTGCAGTATTGTAGTAGCCATCATTATCCGGCTGATTAAAACCAAAAGGGCCGGGTACAGGTTGCCGTGCATTGAAGCCTTGAGTGTTGTAATGCGATGCACCAACAGAGTACCAATTGTTATCCCATTTACCGCTGACTGTACCGGATGCTTTCAGTGTATCGTAACTACCGCCACCCGCATCCAACGTGACCTTGGGCTTATCGCCCTGACTGCCTTTGCGGGTAAAAATCTGGATCACCCCGCCTATCGCTTCCGAACCGTACAGGCTAGATAGTGGGCCGCGAATGATTTCGACGCGCTCGATCTGGTCGATGGGGATAAATTCGAAGGCAGTAGTACCCAAGGTGGCCGAGCCTACCTTGATGCCGTCGATCAACACCAGCACATGGTCGGAATTGGTGCCACGCATAAAAATACTGGTGATTTTACCGTCGCCGCCTTGCTGGGTCATGTCGATCCCGGTTGTACCGCGCAATAAATCTGGGAAAGTTTTCACTTGTAAACGTTCAATGTCTGCCCTTGTGTAGACTGTTGTCCCAGCAGATAACTGGTTTTTTGCGGTATCGATTCTGGTTGCTGTGACAACCATTTCAGGAAGTGCTACTGAATCAGTAGTAGGGGTTTCCTGTGCCTGTAACGGGATATTAAAACCTGCAAGCAATAGAGCGCTGAATAGTAATTTTTGCATGATTGTCCTCTGCGCCGCCCGCGCATGGTGCGTTTGTGTAATCACAAGGGAGGACAAGAAGACGAGAGTACAGTTTGGGTGCGCCGTCGTTTTCGTAGACAGCCCGCCGCTGTGCCGAATCGTACTTCCGGGCCGGTCTCCGGGCTTGTAAGTGGCAAAATCCTAGGGCTTGCCTGAACCATCACCTTCCCATGCAAAAAACACAGTGGCACAAAGATGATTCTTTACTTACATACCGTTGCGGGGGCAGCGTCGGCATTGGCTGGTTTGATTAGGCCTTACCGACTTCCCGTTTAACCAGTGGGTTGCAAAAACCTGCTGGAACCTGAAAGCGAGGGTAAATTATAGGGAGTTAGGTTGATAAAGCAAGAAAAGATGTTAGATAATTTCTAAAAATCCCCTCCCCCTCTGGGCATAGGCATCTACACAATGCGTCATCTCGGCAGGGATTGCCGAGATCCAGAGGCCATGGATGGCAATACTAAACATCACCAACCATTTATTAGCCGTATGGAACCCTTTTTGGGCTATTTTTCACATCCCTGTGTCATGGATTCCGGCAATCCATGCCGGAATGACGACGTTTTAAAGATCTCCTGTGGGCTGGTCGATTACCATTGAATCATGCATACCATCAACGTCTGGTGTAAGTCAATCAGAAAGCCATGCCCCAATATTTCTCCTCAAGGGCTAGCTAAACTATTAAAATACAGCAAATTTCTAATTTTTCGGTTAAGGCGATTGAAATATG
>NZ_JBKKBJ010000230.1:0-9044 GCF_046714055.1 Methyloglobulus sp.
TTGAGGGTCGCGTCAACAAGCCTTATATCGCACTAGGCCCAATCGAATATACCTTAAAATGGTATGACTATTTCTTCGTCGGTCAGGTCGAGTTACGTAATCAAGCGGTAGATTATTTAAAACAGGAGGCCTTGGCAAGATACGGCGATCAAGTTGACGCCATCATCGATGTCGAGGTTGAAGAAAGCTTAGAAAAGGGTTCAAATGTTACGCATGTCCGTGAAATTGCTATCTCTTTCAAGCATGAAACAAAACACAAAGCAGAGCCTTCAAAAAAAGGCCGACACAAAGCAAAATCGGCAAAGAATACTTTGCGTAAAACTAAACCCAGATCCAAGCCGCAAGAAAGGGAAATTACACCATCGGAAATATTAAAATAGGGCGGGCCCTGGGCTATCCCCACAAAAATTCAGGCGCATAATACGCTATCGATGTAAGGCTTGATCGTGGTTAGCGCTTGTCAAATTTGGCTGTGTGATAATCGAAACGCCGACTGTTGTATGAGTAACCGGGCAAGAAAGATCACCGAATAGGGGTCACGTTTGCTGGACGAATTCACGTGCACTTGTTTTGCGAGGGCTTTGTTTTTCCAGGCCACGCCGATACACCAAAGGAGAGGGGCGGCCAAGGCGGTGATTGGTAGCATGTTCGTGCGGCGCTGTTGGCCAATACGATTGGCGTTAGCAATGCCTGGGCCATGACGATGGCCTTTGCTGCCGCGGAAGCCTTCTTTTCAAGGCTTTAACGTCTGGATGGGTGCTGGAATATTTTTCTAACAGGCTTTTGTACTCGGGTTCAAGAGAAGCTCGGCTTTCCACTCTGGTGTTTTTGTCACCCGCTGCCAAAATGGCGGAATTGGTGGCACTGAGTTGATTTTGTAAATTTATCCTTCTTTCATCCAGCATTTTTTCTTGCAATTGTTGAAATGTGTTTTCAATTCTGGCTACGGACGAAATAATAACGGTCAATTGCTCTGGCAGACTACCTCTGTCCTTTTCCTTATATCCGGCTATCTGATTCTCACTTTTCTGGATTTCAATTTTAAATTTTTGTGATGCTTCTTGGAGAAACTGAGTTGATTCTTTTGACCTTTGCGTTCTTGACCTAATGTTCTCGTCCAGGAATAAGGTTACCAGTTCATTCGCTGCGAGACAGGAGCCGAGTAGCCACCAGAAGCGGGCTGGGCATTTTCACGAAGCGTTGCTTGCGTAGTGAAAATGCTAAGCTTTCCGACATCGCGTCGAGTCATTGCGTAACCAAGTTTTATAGCCCTTGTCGGGTATAAAACGAGGGAAGCAGAGACTGTCCTGAGCGTAGCCGTACGGAACGGCTGGGGTAGCCAGGCATTGGCGGTCACGCTAAGTTTTTGCCGCTTGCTTGGGCTTGGACGACAAATCGCTCATGCCCAAAACAAGCATTCGCAAAAATAGCGACTCCCTTCTGCTATTTTTGAGCAGTCACACCGACTTTATGATCGAACGATAAGGTGAAAGCCGGGGTGGCTTTGCTTTTTTTACCTTTAACCAATGACATCTGCATTGATCAGCCCTTGTTAAATTAAATTCTGCTATTTTGAATGTTTTCAACCTTAAATTAACATAGTTATTTACTTACCACAGGTTATCGAATTCAAATATTGGTTGAATTTCACTAACAAGCAATAAAAACAAGCCTTTATAAGGAGGCAAGAAAATTTTCGGGCGGTAATTGCAGTCTTTACCTGCAACTTGTAAATAGCCATGTAAATTAAAAAGGGGGATACGCAAGCTCCCTTTAGAAGTATAAAGCAAAAAGTTTTTTTGCAGCAAATGCGGGTTGTGATTTTTGCACGATTTCTTTATCTGTAGTGGCCATAAAGTTTGTACCGAACGGCTGAGGCTAGGATAATTTGAACTATTGTGCTTACACTGTAGCCATTATCAGATGAACCAAGTCGATACCAACTTGAAAAGACAGCCAACACTGGGAATCATAAAGCAAGAAGGCGAGTCCGCTTGCGTCTGCCTGTCCGGTGATTGGACGTTGAGCAACCTGACGATGGAACCTACCCTGCAACAAGGCATCAAGCAGAGTGCCACTGACAGCAACCTGCATTGGGATCTGCGTACGGTAAATGTTCTCGATAGCGCTACCGCCTTATTGCTTTGGCAGGCATGGGGGCAAAAAATGCCCACTGGACTGAAAATAAAGCCGGAACATCAGCGCCTGCTCCACAAGTGGCAATCCCAGGCGGTGCCTGTGTTGGATTTACCCGGATTCTCTGCCGGACAAGCAACCGATTACCTTTCGCAAATGATTTTGGACGTATTTGGGCAACTCCTGAATTTTGTCACTATCATGGGGCAACTGGTAATGGATAGTGGGCATCTGCTGCGGCATCCGAGTGACATACCCTGGTCGGAAATTTCCATCACGATTTATGAATCCGGTGTCAGGGCTTTGGGCATCACGGCGCTGGTGGGTTTTTTAATCGGCATCGTACTGAGTTATTTGTCGGCATTGCAATTAAAGCTATTTGGGGCGGAAATTTATATTATTGATATTCTGGGCTTGAGCATTATCCGCGAATTGGGGCCGTTACTCGCAGCTATTCTGGTCGCTGGCCGCTCCGGTTCGGCGATGACAGCGCAAATTGGTATCATGCGTGTTACGGAAGAACTGGATGCACTGTCGGCGATGGGGATTTCCCATTCCTTGCGACTGGTATTGCCTAAGGTGGCGGCGCTGACGATAACCATGCCGTTGTTGAGCGTGTGGACCAGCGCAGCAGCATTGATCGGAGGCATGTTTTCGGCGCAGAATACCTTGGATATCAGCTATCAGCAGTTTATTATGAAACTGCCGGATGCAGTGCCGTTGCTTAATGTCTTTATCGGACTGGGCAAGAGCGCCGTATTCGGCCTGATGATTGCCTTGATAGCCTGCCATTTTGGTTTTCGTATCAAGCCCAATACCGAAAGCCTGGGCAATGAGACGACTAATTCCGTGGTGGCGGCGATTACGGTAGTGATTATGGTGGATGCCCTCTTTGCCATACTTTTTATGGGCGTGGGTATGCCATGAACGAGCCTTATGCCATCCACATGGAACACATCTGGACTCGTTTCGGGGAAAAAATTGTCCACAAAGATATTAGCCTTGCCCTGCCACAAGGTGAAATATTGGGGCTGGTGGGCGCTTCAGGTTGCGGCAAGACCGTGCTATTACGCGAAATTATTGGCTTGCAAATACCCAGCCAAGGTGAAATATTCGTGATGGGCGAGTCATTGAAAACCATTTCGAGCAGCCACGGAAAACAATTGCGCAACCATTGTGGTGTACTATTCCAGAAAGGGGCCTTGTTCAGTGTGCTGGACGTATTCGAAAACATTGCTTTTCCTTTGCGCGAGTTGGGTGTTGAAGATGAGGAATTCATTAAGCGGCTGGTATTTATGAAGCTGGAAAACGTAGGCTTATCAGCCAAAGATGCCTGGTTAAAACCGGCGGATTTGTCCGGCGGGATGACCAAGCGTGTCGCCCTTGCACGCACCCTGATCCTGGAGCCGAGCCTGTTGTTGCTTGATGAACCGACATCAGGTCTTGATCCTATTTCCAGTCAGGATTTTGTTGATTTGTTATCTGAGCTTCATCGGGACCTTAAATTTACGGTAATATTGGTGACCCACGATTTAGATATATTACGCGACTTATGCACCCAGGTTGCGGTGCTGGCAGACCAGCAGTTAGTGGCTTTCGGCTCCCTGGCTAGCGTATTGGAATGCCAGCATCCGTTTGTGCAACGGTTTTTTCATAATCAACGCGCCCAACGTGTTTTTAAGTATCAACAAGGGCAAGACCATGGGTAGTAATAATCGTGCTTTGCTCTCCGGCCTGTTTTTGACCATCCTGTTAGCCGCAACCACCAGCGTAGTGTATTGGCTGGGTCATCTGGAGCGGGAACGGGATATTTATATAGTTTCGACCCAGGCTTCAGTTTCGGGACTCAATCCTGAATCAACCGTATTTTTTCGCGGTATTGCAGTGGGTAAAGTGCTCAATATCCGGTTTGATCCTGAAAATTCGGGCATTATTCTTATTAAGATTGAGGTGGACAAAAACATCATGTTCACGAAAGGCGTTTATGCCACCCTGCACTTAAAAGGTGTGACCGGCCTAACCCAACTGGATCTGGGAGATTCCGGAAAAATAACCGAAAAACTACCGCCGGGTGACAACGTGGTCAATCGTATCCCCTTAATGCCATCCGTTACCGATAGGTTGCTTGACTCCGGTGATGAATTGTTAAAAAAAGCCGATCACCTCATGATCCGGTTAAGCAGCTTATTGAATGAAGAAAATGAAGAGAATATAGTCGGCATACTCGCCAACCTGAAAACATTGAGCGATAAACTCGCCGACCTGCAATCTAGCGTTGAAAAAGCGTTGCTAGGCATTCCCGCTTTAACAACGGATGCACGAAAAACCCTTAAAAATATTGATGCCTTGGCTGGGGATTTGCAAACCCTGAGCAAAGAAGCAAAAAATCTCAGCAAAAAAGTCGGCGCAGTTGCCGATACAGGAAACGTTGCCAGCAACCAGTTTATACAAACCACCCTGCCCAAAGTCAACCAATTGCTGACTGAACTGCAAGCGACGACGGAACAGGTAAAAAGGGTAGCTGAAACCTTGGGAAACAACCCTCAATCAGTATTGCTAGGGCTAGAACAGCAAGAACCCGGCCCTGGTGAACCGGGCTATGAGGAGCCAAAATGAAGACACGAATGATTGGTTTGTTAATGCTGGGTTTGTTTATACTGAGTGCAAGCAGTTGCAGTATACTGCCCCAGTCCCTACCACCGGCAGTGCATGATTTTGGTTATGTTACTTCGGATTCACCATCCGAAATCAGCACATCGGCCCCACAATCGCTGATTACCGTAGCAGCACCCAAATGGCTTGCCGATAACCGCATCCGCTACCGGCTGCTTTATGCAACGCCCACCCAGGTGAGATTTTATTCACTGGATCGCTGGATTGCCTCGCCACCTGAATTGTTTGAGCAAATGCTCAATAACAGTGGGAAACAATGGCTTGCCCCTATTACTATTAAGTTACACGTTTTTGAACAACAATTCGATACTGCAAATCAGGCGAAAGTTGTCATGCACTTCACCGCCAGCACGATCCCTGACGACAATAAACATAAGGCCAATAAACGGGATTTCCATCTACAATTCCCCTGCCCCACACCGGATGCCAAAGGCGCTGTTACCGGCTTTACCCATTTAACGAAGCAGGCCGTTGATAAGATCCAGGCTTGGTTGATGGAAACCAATTAATCACGTGTTATTCCGCAGATTAGGCTATCCATTATTCAGATGGTATTTATCAATCAGAATCAGTAAAATACGCCACCCATGATTTTATCGGTGGTTAGGATTAGATGAAAATACTCATTCTTGGAGCCGGTGTCACCGGTTCGGCAGTGGCTGCTGCATTAGCCAGCGAAGAAAACGATATTATGGTCGTGGACTATAAGCCGCTGCTCCTGGATGCGTTGAAAGAGCGTTTTGATATCGCTACCGTCGTCGGTAATGCCGCCCACCCCAGTGTCCTGGAACAGGCGGGCATACACGATACGGATATTGTAATAGCGGTTACGGACAGCGATGAAACCAATATGCTGGCCTGTCTTGTCATCAAAGCCTTGTACAGCCACCCCAAAACCATTGCCCGGGTACGGGCGATTGAATACCTCAAGCACCCGCAGTTATTCCGTTCCAAAGGGGTTTCTATCGACCATGTGATAAGCCCTGAAATGATTGTTATGGAATCCATCCGCAATTTGATCGACTTTCCCGGCGTACTGCATATTTCCGATTTCGCGGGCGGGCTGGTGCGGCTATTTTCGGTGAAAGTCACAGAGTATGGCTTTTTGACCGGAAAAAAAATCAAAGACCTGAGCGACCGTTTGGCTAATAACAAGATTCGCGTAGTCGCCATATTCCGCCAAGGCAAACCCTTGTTGGTCAATGGTCAGGCAATCATTGCAACGGGTGATGAGGTATTTTTTGTTTCCCCGCGCGATGAAGTCCGCAGGGTCTTGAAAGAACTACACCGGCTAGAAGCGCCTTTAAAGCGCATCATTATTGCCGGGGGTGGACATATCGGTAAACGCCTTGGCTTGGCGCTTGAAAATGACCATCAAGTCAAAATCATTGAGAAAGATCCCAAACGGGCTAAGAAAATCGCCAACGAGCTGCATAAAACCGTGGTGTTAAATGGCGATTGCGCGGATGAAATTCTGCTGCTTGACGAATCTATCGACAGCGCTGACCTGTTCTGCGCCATTACCGATAATGACGGAGTCAATATTATTTCTGCCGCACTGGCAAAAAGCCTGGGGGCGCGTAAAACCATCTGCCTACTCAACCATATTTCCTACAGCAAATTGCTGCCCGGCACCGGTATTGATGTCGCCGTATTGCCCAATCAGGAAACCCTGGGCAGCATATTGAAATACTTGCGCAAGGGCGATGTCGCGCAGGTCAGTTCCCTGTGTGGCGGCACTGCCGAAGCGATCGAGGCCGTGGCTCACGCGAATGACACACATTCGGTGGTGGGTAAGCGTGTAGACGCGATACATTTCCCTTCCGGCATCGTGCTGGGCGCACTGATCCGCAACCAGGAAGTCATTGAAATTCATCATGACACCATATTTGAGGAAAATGACCATGTCGTCATGTTTGCCATGGAGAAAAAATTGGTCGTCAATATCGAGAAAAATTTTCAACCGCTGGGAAAATGACCTCAACATCCACGTTAAGGCTGTATAGATGATTATGCAGATAAGCTGCAATTATTGGTTCATTTGCCTTTTTCAAGCCTATATCCAGGCAAAAGGCACTGTTGCTAACGTCGTTCGAACCAATCATGATCTGTAAATTCGCCTGACCCGCATCATGACAGCACTTCTTACCATTATTCATATTTTTGGCCTGATCACCATGGGCTGCGGCGGCTTGATGTCCACCAGTCTACTGACCTCGTTAATAGCCAATGACGGCGCGACCAATGCGTTTCTTGATGGCACTTTAATCACCTTCTTGCTGGGTGCGTTGATGTTTTTACCAACCTATCGCGCACCCAAAAAAGTCACGCGCCAAACCGGTTTTTTACTGGTTGCGATTGCCTGGTCGGTAACCCCTGTATTTTGCACGTTTCCCTTGCTCCTGCACTTGCCTTCCCTGAGTTTTATTGACGCTTATTTCGAGACCGTTTCAGGCCTTACGACAACAGGCGCGACCATACTGAGCGGTCTCGACAACCTGCCCATGTCGATCAATCTCTGGCGGCACGAATTGAACTGGATAGCGGGAATGGGGATTATTATTTTCGCAGTTGCCATCTTGCCTATTTTGGGTATTGGCGGTATGCAGTTGTACATTGCCGAAGCGCCTGGCTCGGTGAAAGAATCGGATTTGCCGCCGCGTATAGCCCAAACGGCCAAAGCCTTGTGGATGGTGTATGCGGGCATTACCGTGGCTTGTATCATCTCACTGAAATTGGCAGGAATGGACTGGTTCGATGCGATCTGCCATGCTTTTTCCGCCATGAGCCTGGGCGGGTTTTCCACCCATGACACCAGTGTTGGCTTTTTTAATTCTTTACCTATCGAAATCGTATTGACGATTTTTCAGCTACTGGCAGCGATTAATTTTGCCACCCATTTTGTCGTGATCCGCAAACGGTCTCTCAGACCTTATCTACAAGACATGGAAATGCTGGCTCTCTTGGCCCTGGTTTTAGGTAGCTGCTTGCTGGCAGCATGGGTATTGTGGAATACCGGCACTTATCTAGACTTCTTTACGGCATTGCGGCACGCGACTTTCAATCTGGTCTCTATCGCAACCGATTGTGGTTTTGTCACCCAGGATTTTAACCAGTGGCCTATGTTTGTGCCGATGTGGATGCTGTTTTTAAGCTGTTTGTCTGCTTCTTCAGGTTCTACCGGCGGTGGCATCCGAATGATTCGGACTATCATCCTGCTCAAACAAACTCGGTTGGAAATGTTTAAGTTCATCCATCCTTATGCTGTTAAATCCTTAAGGATCGGCGATCAAGTTATCAACAACAATATCGTGGCATCCGTTACCGGGTTCATTTTCTTGTATTTTATGTGCGTAGTTATCTTGGTCTTTGCTTTATTATTAACCGGCCTTGATTTTATCAGTTCACTGTCTGCGGTTATCGCTTGTTTCAACAACGCCGGCCCAGGCCTCAACCAAGTTGGCCCGACCACTAATTATGCCAGCTTAAGCGATTTGCAAACATCGATTTGCTCTTTTGCCATGATACTGGGACGTGTGCAAATTTTCTCCATCATCATCTTGTTCGTGCCTGAGTTTTGGAGAAAGTAAGCTATCAATAAGGCGGAATGTTTCTACTTACCATGCTCCGTCATTAAGCACT
This sequence comes from Methyloglobulus sp., assembly GCF_046714055.1. Taxonomy (GTDB): domain Bacteria; phylum Pseudomonadota; class Gammaproteobacteria; order Methylococcales; family Methylomonadaceae; genus Methyloglobulus. Next base: position 8,452 of record NZ_JBKKBJ010000230.1, read on the forward strand.
AAAAGGAACTTCTAAAATTTATCAAACCATCTTTGCAATCAACAACTTGTTCCTCAATATCCTGAATAAACAAGGATTGTTGCGGCTGTTTCACATGATAAACGATACGATAAATCCACTCGATAGCCTTAAGAAACTCATCGTAGCTTATGGCTGGATCATTATAATTATTGCCAAATTTCTTGTACATAAGGCGTAAATCAGGGGTATCGTCCAAGCCATATGAAGGTTGACCTCCCAGAGGGGGTTGCCGGTAATTGATGTCTATTTCCCGAAAACCTAAATGATTAAAAATACGTTCTTGCCCGTGAGGTTCACACTCGATATACCATCCGTCCGCAGCTTTACCATCCTTGATCATCTGTTCTTCCATTCTCGCAAGCAATGGCCTCAGTCGCCCGTTTCCTCTTAAAGTACCGGTCAGAGTCAAATAGCCACCGAACCCCGCGTTGGGCAATGTGAAGAAAGATGCCATGCCTTCGACTGCATTCCCAGGTGCAGAACGTAAGGCCCAAAAAATGATAGTTGAATGCGTGCTTATCCGGTTGTCACAGACAGCCACTACCGGTAGAATGCTGGGCATCTGTACAGCT
>NZ_JBKKBJ010000231.1:0-6452 GCF_046714055.1 Methyloglobulus sp.
GGATAGTGCGGGACAACGGCAATACGCGCCATCATTTGGGGCGGATGACGCGGAAAACCAAAGTCGTCTCGAAAAAGGATGCGAGGGTTTATGGTCCCATCAAACTTTGGTGCGCCTTGACAACGCCTGACATATTCCGGCAACACCAAAATACATTTATTACTATCTTTACGTGAACACTCTCAAAAAATGATGTCCTAACAGTTCCTTGAAGTCTTTAGAACGAAGCGGATATACAACATTGCGCTTTGCCTCTGCGTAAGCGTCATTGTTGTCATCATGGAACAGCTTGAATTGCTTGCCAATGTCGATAAGCAGGGTGGATTGTGATTTTTTGCCCCCTTCGTTGTCGAACTATGGTATGCCCGTAATCGCATCATCGTCTGACTGCCCTGGCTGTTGCCTGTTTGACGTTACCGCCTCTGCTAATTTATCGTCCAAGGTTCTCATCTACGCACCTCGCACAACAAACCCATGACAGTGCTGTAAGCCCTTTGGACACGTTCATAATCGCTTTCCGGTACGCTGCCATTGGTGATAAGGTCGCTCCAACCTAACGCCAAAATGCCAGCCTCGCTTATGGCTATGTCGAACAGATCACTTTTGTTGAAACGTGGCGCGGGTTTCTGTTTCTCGTAAGGGTTTGTGATCTTGTCAGGGAATAACGCACTAGCGTCCAGACCGATTGCCGCCAGCACGTCCAAGTAACCACAACCCGCAAAACAATTGAAAATGATCTTGTCATCAAGTTGCTTAATCCCAAGTGAAGGGCTTCTGTCATCATGGGCAGGGCATAGGGCTAACCACTTGTCGCGCCCTGTGTTCCTAACGCCGCCAAGTCGCGACAAAAGAATCTACCTTTGGATCTATAGGCTGGTAGTTTGCGTAAGCGGCTGGCTTACCCATTGCCGCCGCCACTCAGCAAGACGTACCGCGCCACCCTGTGCTTGCCCTTGGGGGTAAGTACGGTCGCCCAGTGCGTGACAATATTCGCGCCGCCCCGCCGAAGCTCCATAATGCGCCATGCTGGGTGCATAACCCCCAGCATGGTTCGCGCCTCAATGGTCGTAATGTTCCCGCAGGCGCGCAGGTACGCATGAATTATGCCCCGCTGCTGCGCGGTGGTTTTGTTATCCATGCTGGTTCCCAAGCGACTCGATAAGCCCCATTATGTCCTCGGCTTTCCAGGCCGTGACACGTTTACTCAATTTTACGGGTTTAGGGTATTTGCCTGATTTAACGCCGCTCCACCAAGTGGATCTACTAACGGGAAAGATTGGGTCGATTGATTGCTTTTTGTCGCCCAGAATTTGATTCAGGCGTAAAAAACCAGTTACGGGGATATTTTGAATTGTTGGCATTTTGAACTCCAAAAGTTTTTAAGCTCTGGAGCCAATGCTAGCCCCAAAGCGAGAATGATTGTTTCATTCGTGCCTTGGGGACATCCATCCTTATGCAAGTACTTCAGCACGCCATCCAGCGTCGGCTGATTCAAACTCCGGTAGCCATCCAGCCAGTAATCCGAAGCTATGAGTGTTATACACAGTTTTCTGTGCTTTCAAGCGCTATTTGTATTTTCTTGTGTCAAAGCGTTTTCTTGAACTGCAACACCATCGCGCCATTTTTCAAACCATCAAGGTAATCTGCCCAGGCTTGCATCATTTTATGGCGTTCTGGCAGGTGGGCAGTTCTGTTATATGCCCTTCCGTTCGGGTCTCTAACGGCATGGGCTAGTTGATGTTCGATAAAGTCAGGTCTAACGCCTAGCACTTCATCAAGGATAGTCCTAGCCATAGCCCTAAAGCCGTGGCCTGTCATTATGACCTTACCATAGCCTAGCCGTTTCAAGGCTGCATTAATTGTGTTCTCGCTCATGCATCTATCGCCCCTTTGTGTGCGTTCAGACGGGAACAGATAACGCCCATGCCCTGTTAATGGCTGCAATTCTTTCAGTATCTCAATGGCTTGGGTTGATAACGGTACAATGTGCTGCACGGCGGTTTTAGAAACGAAGTAACGCCATTCTTTAGCCTCAAGGTCTATGTGTTGCCATTCTGCGGCGCGTAATTCGCCAGGACGCACAAACACCAAAGGCGCGAATTATAAGGCACAAAGGGCAATAAACGAGCCTTGGTAATTGTCGATTGCCCTTAGCAGTTCCGCTGCCTGTTTGGGTTCGGTTATGGCGGCAAAGTGTTCGCCTTTAGCGGGTGGCAATGCCCCGCGTAAATCCGGTGTAATGTCACGGTCTACCCGTCCTGTTGCCACGGCATAGCGGAAAACCTGCCCGGTTATTTGCAGCGTACGGTGGGCGGTCTCTATCGTGCCGCGATCTTACGCGCCGCAAACAATCCAGAATATCTTTGGGCAGGATGTCCTTTATCGGCTTGCCGCCTAACCACGGAAAAATATTCCGCTCCAGCATCCGTTTTGAGCGGTTGTTTTTGTCTTCCCATCCGTTAACTTTTTTTTGCCCCCATTCCCGTGCGATCACTTCAAAGCTGTTTGCTGCCAATACTGCCTTTGATGCTTTTATTGCTTTTTTGTTTTCGCTTGGGTCAATATCTGCCGCTATCTGCTTTCGTGCTTCCTCCCTTTTGGTTCTAGCCTGGTCAAGGCTGGTTTCGGGGTACGTGCCTAAAGCCAGCAATTTTTCTTTGCCGCCATAGCGATATTTGAACCGCCACAATTTGCCCCATCCCTCGGTTTGCGGCTTCACCAAGAGAAATAAGCCTTTTCCATCGGATAGCTTAAATGCTTTTCCTAGTTTGGCTTTGTCGCTCCTGTGAGCGTTTTTACATGCGGTATCCTGTTAGCATTTGGGGGCATCTCAATTTACAAAATTCAAAGTACCCCTAAAAGTACCCCCATTTAACGCGGATGTCAATACACCCTATGTACTTTATTGGACAATAAAAAACCCGCTATGCCTTGTAACATGCGGGTTTTATATGCTTCGTTGAACCTTGTTGAATTGTCTGATGGAGGCTGCGGCCGGAATCGAACCGGCGTAGATGGCTTTGCAGGCCACTGCATAACCATTTTGCTACGCAGCCATAACATTGAATAAAGCTTGAAATAAAAAAGCCGCGACTTAACGCGGCTTTTGTGTTGTTGGAGCGGGAAACGAGATTCGAACTCGCGACCCCAACCTTGGCAAGGTTGTGCTCTACCACTGAGCTATTCCCGCACTAGAAGTTAACTTGTTGATTATCGATTTTTTTTAATAGGGTGTCAATCTATAGTTATTGTTATTGGACATCAATTGCCAGAACCCAGCCGTCTTTATCTTTACATTCGCCGTCTACAACCTTAACTTTTACGAACATTTTTCTTTTACCAGAAAAATCGGAAAACTCCATCACCTCGACAGGTGTTCCTTGGGTCATATGCTGGCAAGGTGCATTTCTGTCCGCTTCTTCGCTATCATCGTAAGCAGCCAACGTCCCAGGCACTGGAACTAGACGGACGGTGCCGCTGGGATCGACTGTATTTGGGCTTTTTAATACGTATTTTTGGCCTACCGCCAATTCTTTAATGCTAGGCCCGGAAACGCTATTCGATTCACCCCCGCTCATCATTAAGATAAGTATGGGCAGAATCAGTGCCACAAGGATGCCATAGAAAGCCTTTGGATTTTTCTCCTTTAAGCCCATAAATGCGGCAACCTGATTGCTGACAATAGTTTTTGCCGACTCTACACTTTTTTTCACATTCTCTTCGTTACTCATTTTTCATCCTCATGGTTTGTAATTATTATTAAGGGGCTTTGCTCAAATCGTTACCAATTCCTGGTTCGTTGCTTGTGTTGCGAATATGTTCTTCAAGTAAACCTTCATTTCGGCTAACCCATTAGTTGACAAAAATCATAGGCTCCTTTGACCGGTCTCTACTCAGAGAACCAACTTACCACGATGTAAAAACTTTTCAAGTGATTTGTGTAGGGTCAGAAGGGAAATGTCATCCCCTTATTGAAATCAGATAAAGTCATAGCCCTTTTTGGGTAGTTGTGGCTTGTCTTCTTTTGCTGCGACCCGTTGACATTCAAATTGCCAGTAACCGAGGCCGACATTCTTCTTATCCCTTAAAATGAGGTAAATATTTTCCTGGCTCATTTGCATTTTAATCAGATCCCCTTCCTTCAACATGAAGCTATCGACCACTAAAAAACTGGAATCACCCAATTGACCCTCAGCATTATAAAAAAGACCTTTAAGGGGGGCATCCTTTTCAGCCGCATTGTCCACGGCATAATAAACGGCGTGGTAGTTCAGGGTAATAAGGCTTACCCCAAAACTGATTTTACTGCTCTGTTTTGCCACAAGCAGTTCGTTAACGACGGCTAAAGAGCGTCTTGAACCTGGCTGATCAGATCTCAAACTGATCAAATTACCGACTGACAATATTCCCGTTTTGCTGAAAACACTAAATAACAACCGGTCAGACTCCGAGTGGACGAGGAATTCCTGATCATTTTCACTATTGCTTATGGATTTGTTCTGGGACGAGCTTGAGCCTTGCAGATTGTGGGCAGGCTCCATCCCGATAGCCATGTAACGGTCTAAACGGTCACTAAAAATGGCTTCTTTTTGAAGCTCAAGCCCTAGCCACCTTTGTTCCAGATAATCGAGCAGTTCAGCGGTTGGTTTCTCCTCTTGATTTTCCATGTGTATTGAGGCAAACCGGGATCGTGCAAAGTTAATGAATTTGTCCATCTTTTCTAACGCCCTATAAAGCCGGGTTAAATCAACGTAAAGTGTCGCCGAGTCCCTTGCCGTGTGCATTTCAACTTGGACAAAAGGCGGTTTATCCTCGTCGGTCAAGACCGCAAACTGAAATTGTTGCCCCTCAATAGCTTCCGCACTCAAATTAAACAAGGGGAATAAGGTTTCAATAAAACCGTAAACTTGTAAAATTTCCTTTTGCATCAGTCCGGTAGGGCGGGACAGGCAGAACAAAATGATCTGGCGATAACACTCCTCAGGGGAACTTGCTTTGTTGATATGGTTTGTTGTATCGGGCACTTTTACAGTATCTTTTTTTAACTTTACACTCAGCTTGTAAAGTGAATGTAAGTCTATCCATACCCAGTCAGGGATCGGCAACCCCATAATGAAATGGCTTATGACTACACTGCTCAAGCCCTTGATGCAGCGTTGGAGTGACAAAGCCAGACTTTTCCCCTGAAACCAACTGACTTGGCGGCCTGAGAGTTCTTTAAGGACTATCCAGTAGCTAATCGTAAACTCCCGCTCGATCGCAACCAATACCTGAAGGATTTTTAAGTCATTTTCTTCTTTTGGAAAGGCAGTCTTTGTCAGTCTGAACCTAAGATAATCTTCAATGATAAGAACTTTAGGGCGTATCTGCTCCAACACATCCAGCCGTAACTGATATGGCATTTTTAGTTCATTAAAATCGCCAATAAAATCCTGAATCAGCCGTGTAGCCAATCCTGGGTTTGCCGTTGGCAGTTCAAATAGCCATTGTTCCAAAGCTTTTGGCTCAAATTCTTTTAGCCGCTCAGGCCTTGTTTCTTGTGCCGGAATAACAAGAAAAAATGAGTTTTTCACCTATTCACCGTAATTATTGTTGATCCTTGAGGTTTAGCCATCAATAAACTGACGCTTGGTTTTTCCGAAATGTTTTCGTAGCCCGGGTTCATCCCGCTCCTCCTTTTCTTGTCATCATCCCTTTGGAGGGATTATAACCCAAGATTGCAAACGTCAAAAATACAATAAAAGCGACCAGTGTATAGACAAACGCATATTGGTTAAACTGGCCGTATAAAGCGAAACGGATTAACTCAACTGCCTGGGAAAAAGGATTATATTCCGCAAGATGGTGCAATAAGGCGCTCGATTCTTTAATTTTCCATAAGGGGTACAGCGCTGTGGACATAAAAAACATCGGGAAGATCACAAAATTCATCACCCCTGCAAAATTTTCCAATTGTTTTACCAGTGATGATAACAGCAAGCCCAATGCGCCTAACATCAGCCCTGATAATACCAGCGCTGGCAAAATCCAGCCATAGCCCTGTAATGGCGGACGGATTTCATAACACCAGGCAATGCCAAGGAATACATAAACCTGCAAAATGGAAACCGCAGTTCCTGCCAACAATTTAGACATTAGCAAAAACCAGCGCGGCAATGGACAGGTCAACAAGATACGCATACTGCCCATCTCACGGTCGTAGACCATGGAAAGCGAGCTTTGCATCCCATTAAATAGCTGGATCATGCCGCATAACCCAGGCACGATATAGACTTCGTAGAGAATGTAGGTTTCATAAGGTGGGCTTATCGCCAATCCTAGTGCTGACCTGAATCCGGCTGCAAAAATAAACAACCAGACCAAAGGCCTTACCAAGGCGGAAATAAAGCGTTCGCGCTGGGTCACAAACCGCCAACATTCCCGCCAGATGATGCCCCACATGGCACGCCAGT
>NZ_JBKKBJ010000232.1:0-11265 GCF_046714055.1 Methyloglobulus sp.
CCCAACCCCGCCGAGAAATGCCCCCCGGAGATGCTCACCGATTGGGTCAGGAATTCCCGCAGTTCCTTCGCCAAGGCCCTTAACTGCCCCTTCCTTAGCTTCCTGACATCCGTGGGGTAGGCGATGGCATCTAACAAGAAGAATTTATTGGCTGTATTCATATCAGTAAAGGGGCTCGCGATAAAACATCAGGATGAGACCAATCAGAAATAGGGCTGCTACAGAGACAAAACCGGCAATGTCTTTGCCCGGGCTGTCCAGTTTTAATTCCAACCATCGCCCACAAGCCAGAATCAATGAAAATACCCCCATCGTGGTATGGCCGACCTGGATAAGGAAGGCGTTTTTGGTTTCAAAACCGATGTGCGAGTGCGTGAGCAGCATCAGACCGCCGAAGGCAGATAGCACAGGAAAGGCGAAAACTAAGCCAGGATAGACATTTTGATTAAATCGAGCCCTCAATTCTATAACACCTAAGGTAAATACCAGCAGCGTTGCAATCCTGTGTTGCAATACCTCGCCGTTATTGAAAGTGCTTTCCCAAAAACCGATAGGGCCCAGCGGCCAGGTTTCTGCATCACTGCGAAAAAACAGAAAGGTACCGAGTCCCACAAAACCGATAGACCAATATTTGGTGAAAGTTAACAATTTTCTCACTGCTTGCAGGGATGGCAAGTGACTTTTATAAGAAAGCATGGCGAAGAAGCTCATCACGGTAAGGAAGATACCGGAAATATTGTGGTTGTAGTTAGACCATTCTGTCGCGGCGATCGAAGGGACTTTACCCACAATGGCAACCCTCCCCGCTTCACCGGCAATCAAAGCAGAAAGCGTCGGCGAACGGGTCAATGGGACTTGTGGTTTAAATGTGCCTAACACCTCCTGCCAACGGGCTGTCAGGCTCGGTATATCAATAGCGGGTGGTTGAGATGCTAGGCTGGCGGCGGTAAACAATAAGGTAATCAGAACGAAGGTTTCAGCTTCAATGTAGTAAGGAACGCGTTTTGTTAAGGCATAGCTATTTCCGGTAGAGCCATAACTTAAAACAGCCGAACGGTTTAACCAGGCGTAACCCAGCGCAATGCCAAGCAAGATTACTTTTACTGTTAACAGGTTACCGTAGCCTGTACCAATCAGGCCGTTCCAGGTGTCTATGTATTGCAGTGCAATAGGCAATCCAGACAGCAGAATGGCAAGGACGGAAGCCATGCCATACGGTGAGAATTTTCGTAATAACTGGGGCCATAGGGTGTCAGGAACTTTTCGGCGATAACGCAAAATCCAAAGGTTGACGAGCTGGAATACGCTGCCTATCCAGATTGCTGCGGCCACTTGGTGCAGCACTGTGAGTGACATCAAAAACAACTGGTTTTCAAAACGCCCTGCCCCATGAACCAGCCAGGCTCCAGAAATAATCATGGGTAAGGCAACCAGATTGGCGGTAAACCAATGTTTTTTTGAATCCGAGTTATTGCGAAGATAGAGGTAGCAGTACCCGGCTAATATCAACGCTAACAAAGTCCGCACTATGCCGCAGATAAATTGTGTAGTCGTGGCAAACTCAGGAAACGGCCATTTATCCAGCAGGGCTGTCATCAACCAAATTTTAAGGATAATCTTGAATAGCTGTGCGGCTACAAGCCAAAAACCGCCTTTGTAAATCAGCGTGATGGTTTTATCGAGCAACTCACCGTTGTATCCATTCTGCTGATTCCACGGACGCAAAATGAACGCCCCCCAGAACAGCCCTCCGATTACCAAACAAAAACAAATCAGGTCAAAACCACCGATCAATGAATCAAGAAAATCAGCTATACCAGCCATACACAACCACTACCTATGGACTCACGGAAAAATGAATAACGTCTTCGGTCAAATGACCGTCAGCCGCAAAAATTTTGTACCTAAGGACATACTTACCCGGAGATAAGGGCGGTATATCCACAGCAACATTGCCTTTTTTTTCGCCTTTGCTTATTGTCAATAAGGTATGCTTATCTCCCTTGCTAACCAGATAGACCTGCGACAAGCCCATTTCGATTTTTGAATTAAACGTCAATTCTGCTTTTGTGGACTGATTGGCTTGGGGTTGTGCAATTTTTAGTGAATGGTCGGTGACGACAGCATGGGCAAATGCACTGCCGACATAACCCAAAGTCAGAAACAATAAACTAATTTCTAACAACCATTTCATATCACTTACTTTTCCCCTTCAGGGCATGACTGGCAAGGTTTTTACCTAAATCCCAGATAGAGCCGGGGATCTGGTGAGTCTCAGCAATCACCTTATCAAATGAATTAACAAGATGGTCGCGGTCTTTTTGGTTAAGCATTAACGGCGGCAGCAGCTTGACCACATTCATGCCGTGCCCTGCCACTTGGGTCAGTATGTGGTGTTCCTTGAATAAGGGAATTGTAACCATTTGACAGAACAAGCCCTTGTTTGCCGCTTCCAGCATCGCCCAAGCGGCTTTCAACTTGAGGCTTTTGGGTGACTGGAACTCAATGGCAATCATCATGCCCTTCCCTCTGGCTTCTTTCAGGAATTCATATTTGCCGGATAAGGCATTCAGGGAATTGATGATATCAGCGCCCATTACTGCGCTATTTTCGATCAGTTTTTCCACTTCCATGACATGTAAGGTGGCAAGCCCTGCCGCCATTGCCAGATTGTTTTTGGCAAACGTCGAACCATGCACAACCGCCCTATCCATCCGGTTATATACCGTATCCATGATGTTTTGGGTCATGGCGACAGCCCCAACCGGCACAAATCCGCCTGATAAGGCTTTAGCCATGCAGATCATATCCGGTTTTATGTTCCAATGATCTATAGCCCAAAACTTGCCGGTACGGCCTAATCCGGTTTGTACCTCGTCGGCAACCAGCAAGGTACCGTATTTTTTACATAGCCGTTCGACTTCAGGGAGGTAACTGTCATCAGGCAGGTTGACGCCTTTGCCCTGTATGGGTTCGATAACGAAGGCAGCAATATCCTTATTGCTTAATGCACTTTCCAATGCCGCAAGATCATTGAATGGTACCGGACTACAACCTGGAATCAATGGGCCGAAGCCTTCACGGAAAATTTCTTCCCCATTTAACGACAAAGCTCCCATCGTCAAGCCATGATAGCCGTGTTCACAGAACACAATTTTTTCCCGTTTGGTCGTGAAGCGGGCAAACTTGATGGCGGCTTCCACCGCTTCTGTACCCGAATTACAGAAGAACATTTTGTTGATGTTATCGGGTATGGTTTTCAACAGTTCCTGCGCCAGCAAGCCACTCAGCACCGACACATCCAATTGCACCAGATTAGGCAAATCCAGCGATAAGGTTTCTTTTAAGGCGTTAACAACGGTCGGATGGTTCCGACCGAGTGCAAAAACCCCAAAACCGCTGAGTAAATCGAGATACTCACTGCCATCCTGATCGTAGAGATATTGTCCGATCGCGCTCTTATAATGACGGTCATAACCTATGGTTTTCAGCATCCTGACCATTTGGTTATTCAAATGGTGTTCGCACAAATCGAACTTGTCTGGATTATGTTTCGTAAAAAGTTCGGCGATGCTGAAAGCCATTCGTTACCTCAAAATATTAGTCAGTAAGTGTGTTAAGTTTCGTCTATATAGGTATCAAACTCGTTTCCCACTGAATGCGGGCAAAACAATTAATGAACAAATCACCGTAAAAAATAAGCCGATAGACAGCAATAAACCCATGCTTGCCATGCCTTGATGCGCGGTGAACGACAGGCTCGAAAAACTGCATAAGGTAGTTATCGAGCTGAAAATAATGCCGCGAGTGGTGCTGCTTTGCAGCAGGTTTTCATTTTCGCTGAAGTTGAAATGAAGCCGGTGCATAATCAGGATACTGCTATCGATCCCCAGGCCCAGCAGTAAAGGCAGGGCAATGATATTGGCGAAATTGAACGGGTTATCCAGTAGGACGTTAGTCGCCCCGGTCAGTAACGCGGCAAGCACTAGGGGCAGAACAACCAGTGCGGTCTGTTTGACGCTCCTGTATATCACCAGCAATACTAAAACGATGGCAACGAAGGCGCTGCCAAAAGCCTGAATAAAGGCTTTGACGACAGCGTCGCCGCTGGCTTGGTTGGCAACCGGCAAACCGGAAACCTTGTTATCGACCTGTTGTGCCTCATCGACAAATTCTTTCAGGTTTTCAGGGTCGTTCAGGTCTTTTTTAGGCGTAATCAGGATTTTGTACAGCCCATTGGCACTGAGCCAATGCGAACGGATGTAATCAGGGATGTCGCCAATACCAAAATCTGTCGCTGTCAGGCTGGTTTTCAAGCGCTCCAGCGTGTACGGCAATAATCCCAACATGTTATTTTCCAGTTGGCTATAACTCGCAGCAGGGTTGGCAGATCTGTCAGCCTGTTTGAAAAAAGCTTCTATGCGTTGTTGCAGTTGCCGTAAGGTAGCTGGTGGCGCGTTAGGTGAGTTTTCGGCTATGGCATTTTTCAGTTCATCGTTGAATTTGACTAATGCCTGCCGTTGATTGCTATTCTCTGGCAAGGTTTTGCCAAAGTTTTCCAACTGGTTGCCCAGAATCAAGTTCAGGTCTTCAATGGTTGTCAATTTTTCATCCTGATCTTTGGCAACAAAATCAGCCAGTGTAATAGTCTCGTGTACTGTCGGCAATTGCCTCATCTTGGCGGCAATTTTATTGGCCTCATCCAGACTGTTCGCTAATGTTATCAGTGCAAACGGTGAATCATTTTTTGATTTCAGCAGTTCCTTGAAGGAAGACACCGATTCGCTGTTGGGGTCGCGCAAGTTAACCGGGTTGGAATCAAATGACAGTTTAGTCAATACCAAGCAAGCGCCAATCCCCAACAGGATAGAGACAATGCGAATGGCGGTTGAATAATGGAACGGAAAGGTCACGATAAATTTAGGCGCAAACACGGAATGTATCGGCTTTGGGTTCTTGACCGGCAGGACGCAAAACAAGGCCGGTAAAATAGTGACCGAGATAATCAGCCCGATGAATATGCCGCCCCCGGAAATAATGCCCAATTCCGACACGCCCGCATAGGCGGTAGGGATAAATGACAAAAAACCCAGTGCTGTGGTCAAGGCGCATAAAAACAAGGATGAACCCACCCCTTTCATGCTGTGGTGTATGGCTTGGTCGTTTGCATAACCGCGCACTTTGCGTTCGCGGTAGTAAAGGCAGATATGCACCGCATAATCAACCCCCAAGCCGATGTACAGGGTGGCAAAGGCGATGGATATGACATTTAAATGGCCGACAGTAACGGCAGCAAATCCGGCAGTTATTATCAAGCCCATGACCAATACGATGTAGGTGATAATCAATAATTTCAGCGACCGCAAACCTATCCACTGCACGACAAACACCAGCACTAATGAAAGTACGCCGGCCAATTGGGCGCCTGTGGCGACACTTTCCATCTCTTCATGTTCAAGGGCAGTTTCGCCGGTTATACGGATTTTAACGGACGGATTTTCAGCCATGATGGCGCGCACGGCTTCCCGGGCCGAAGTTTGTGCGGCATCCGCAGGCAGCATTTCGCTAAAATCCAGCTTCGGTTTGGCAATAACCAGGGTGCGATTGGCATCGGTATTAAGTTGGCCTTCCGCCAATAAGTTTTGCCAGGATAAGCGCTTTGGTTGTCCGATAAGCAGTTGGTTGATATTGTCGTCAATCGCAACTAGCAAAGGATTTAAGTCCATCGGCAGGTTTTCATCGCGCTTGTTGAGGGCCAAGCTGATGATTTCAAACAAGCCGACAAGATGATAGTTTTGCGCCAAATGACCAATAAACGGCTGGGCATCCGTCAGTTTTTTAGCCAATGCATCAAGGTCAGCTTGTTCCAGATACAGCAAGGCTTGTTGCCTGAAAAAATCGTTATCGGTCGGGATAGTGACCGAGTCGAAACGGCCTGTTTGTGCGCTTAACCAGCTTTGTAGCGTATTGGCGGCTAACGTAGTTTCTTCGGGTGTCCCTGCTTCCACGATCAGAAGCAGGGTTGCAGCATCTTGCGGAAAAGCCTTGTCAATCCGCCGTTGGTTTTGCTGGAAAGGCAAGTCTGGGGACAACATTTCAGAGGTGTTCGTGTTGATGCCGAGATGGTTGTAGACATGATAAGAAACGCCCCCGCATAACAAAAGGGACAACAACAGCAACATCCATGGAAAACGTACGATCTGCCGCTCGCACCAGTGCAGGAATGTGTCGAGGAAAGAGGTGTGCTGCTTAGGCATGCGTATTTATTGTTGAGTTGGATTTGTAGGTGCGCTTTGAGGGGGCGTTATTACATCATCAAGCTGTTTGGCAACCAGTTTTAAGGTTTTTTTAGCCGCGCGAAAATGCAACCCTAATCTAAGCAAACTAGGTAATTCGGTAAGATGCAGCAACAAATAAAACAACAGCTTACTTAGGATGATTTCACCCTGATCGTTAAGGGCATGGCTGACTGCTTTGGGCAAATCCATGTTGAGAGGGTCGGCAATTGCCCGTATGGACAGGAAAGGCAGGTCGTGTGCTTGAGCCACCCTGGCAATAACGGCACTCTCCATGTCCAAGGCTATCGCGCCTGTTGCACTGCCAATTTGTGCCTTATCATGGCTGGATGCAACAATAGCTTTACTTTCCGCCAGCTTGCCCGTATAGGTACGTACCGTTAATCGCTTGCTGAGGCAGTCCTTTACATGTATCAGCCAATCCTCATTGTTGAGATCAAACGCCAGATGATCGGCATCTATGCAACTATTAGCCAACACCAATTCCCCAGGTCGAAGGGACTCGACTAAAGCTGCCGCACATCCCCAACTAATGAGGCACAGGGCACCGTGCCTGACCAATAATTCGGACGCAGCACACGCATTCTCGGCTCCAGCGCCTGAGTAAATTACCAGAATTTTATCAACAAGGGTTTCAACGCACCCCTTCGCAAGTTTCTTAGTTGTTAGGGTGCTAAGTTCTTCAGGTAAGGCAACAACAATTCCTGTAATCACTGCTTAAGTTCGTTGCGGTACCGGGCAAGCGCCCAAAGCGGAAAAAACTTGTCGTAACCGTGGTACTTAAGATAGAAGACTCTGGGAAAACCGGGTGCAGTAAAGCACACATCATTCCAAACACCATCGGCTTGCTGGGTGAGAAGGATAAAATCAATGCCCGCTTTTACTTCCGGGCCGTGGGCTTCACCAGCCGCCATCAAGCCCAAGACCGCCCAGGCCGTTTGGAAGGCCGTGCTAAATTGGTATTTGCCACTATAACTGACATCATGAAAGCTGTAGTTATCTTCACCCCAACCGCCATCTTCTCGTTGCATAGCCTTCAAATACTTAACCGCGTTAACATACATAGCATCGGTTTTAGACAGGTTGGTTTGTTCCAGACCGAGCAATACCGACCATGTACCATAGACATAATTGGTTCCCCAGCGTCCAAACCATGAGCCATCTGCTTCCTGTTCCGACCGCAAATAGTTGATAGTGCGCCCCAAGGCGGGTTGATACAGCCCTTGCTCTTTTCCTGCCCTCGCCATCAACATCGCACAACGGGCGCTCACATCCGCTGTAGGCGGATCCAGCAAGGCACCGTGATCGGCAAAGGGAATTTCATTCAGGTAATAATAGGTATTATCGACATCAAATGCGCCATATCCGCCATTTTTGGATTGCATCCCTTCTATCCAGCGCGTTGCCCGATGGATGGATTCATCAAGATCCGGCAGGCCTGAATCTGCCATGGCAAAAGCCACAACAGCGGTGTCGTCCACATCAGGGTAATACGGATTGGCATACTGGAATGCCCATCCGCCACCCACTAAATCTGGCTTGGAAACGCGCCAATCGCCCGGTTCATCGGATAACTGTACACTTTTAAGCCAATCGTATGCCCTGGACAGGCTTTTACTGTTACTGCTAACGTCAACCTCTTGTAAAGCCAGCGCTGCAAGTGCGGTATCCCAAACAGGAGAAACGCAGGGCTGGCAAAAAGCGTCATTCTCATTAATGACCAGCAATTTATCGATAGCCTTACGTGCGGTCACGACGTATTCATGGTCTTTAGGGAATCCCAGCAGCATCAGGGCTTCATAAGAATTAACCATGGCAGGGAAAATGCAGCCCAACCCATCTTCACCATTCAAGCGTTCTACGATCCAGTCTTTGGCTTTTTCTATAGCGCGGTCATGCAATTTATGCGGGATCAAGGGCTGTGTTACCCGACCCAGCTTATCCAGTCCCAGGTAGAGTTTATTTAACAAGGTCCGTTCAGGAAAGTAGTGTCGCTCTTCATCAGGGTGGGTAACAAAAAGCTCCAACACATCAACCTTGTTAGGATTTTTGGCGGCCGTTTTAAAGCCGCAAAGTATAAACAGCGGCACCATAACAGTCCTTGACCAGTATGAAACCTTATCCAGATGGAAAGGAAACCATTTAGGAAACAACATGATTTCGACAGGAATATATGGAACACCGCGCCAAGGAAGTTGCTCGAAGATGGCAAGTGCAATTCGGGTGAAAACATTGGCTTTTGCAGCACCGCCCTGGTTCAGGATGTACGCCCTTAAGCGAACCATGTGGGGGGCATCGATGGAATCCCCCGCCATTTTTAATGCGTAATAAACCTTGACGCTACCACTGATGTCGCCGGGCCCGTGGGTAAACAGCGGATAGCTGCCATCATCAGATTGGCGGGATCTTAAATAATTGGCAATTTTGGCTTGCAGCGTCTCGTCAATTTCGCCAAGATAATGCATCATCATGATGTATTCTGCAGGGATGGTGCAGTCAGCTTCCAGGTCGAATACCCAATAACCCTTCTTATCCTGAAGGCTCAACAGATTGTCCTGTGCTTTCTTGATGGCTAAATCAAGTTGGCCATCCTTGAAAACAATTGCCGTCGAGGTGCTTTGGAGATTCTGCGTTTGTGTTTCTGTTTGTGCGTCGGTAAACATTATCAATCCTCAAATATCTAACGTAGCTATGGGGCAGTGTGTGGTAAATAAGTCCAGTCTGGGTCATGCAAACCCCGACTAATTAGATTGAACAGAAAGCTAAGCAAGCTGTTACTTCGACCTACCAATTTGGTGGCGAAAATGGTCGATTTAACGCTATTTCGAGTTATTTTGACTTCATTTGACTGGGTAAATCCTAAATTCTGCTTGATTTTTTTCAAGGTCAATACGGCCATGCCCAATGCCCACAAACAGAAGTTTCTTATGCCTGTTTCATGGCCGGGAATTAACTGGGTAAACTTTAACGCATTGTGAAGATGGCCATGGGCAATACTGACCAAACGCCCTAAACCCGCCCTAAAATTAACGTTGTTAGCCTTTGTGTTCAAATTCTTCAGGTCAAATCCGGTTTCCGAAAAAATATCTTGCGGTAACCAGCAAACGCCGCGTTCGGCATCAGCCCATATATCTTTCAGTATATTGGTCATTTGAAGGCCTTGACCGAAAGACACCGCCAAGGTCAGCATTTCATCACGGTGTTGGGCAATTTGCGGCGAATAATAACAAAACAACTTGGTCAGCATCTCACCTACGCAACCCGCAACGTAGTAACAGTAGCAGTCCAGGTCTGCAAGCTCGGGCAGGCCATTATGCAGATTTTCAGCCTGGAAAATAGGCATCCCTTCTGCCATGGTCTCCACGCAAGCAGACAATGCCGCTATCTGTTCCTTATCGAACTGATGCGTTATGCGGATAACCCTGGGGATAACATGAATCAGGACATGCTCAGCCGGAAGCGTAGTTTGGCGTGACAGCAAGGGCGCAAGCTCCGTGGAAAACGCTTCCGCTTGCAGGCCTGTTTTCACAACATTAATGAATGCGTGGCAAAAATGCCTTTTCTGTTCTGGCAAAAGTGAAACTTCATCTTCGATCGTATCGACAATCCGGCACAACAAATACGCGTTAGCCACTGCCCTGCAAAGACTTTCCGGCAGTTGTGGAATCGTCAGGGCGAATGTCCTGGACACCCCTTCAAGCAACGCCATTTGGAATGGGCCGTCCGCCAAAGCATCAAGTGGCTCTATATTTTCCAGGGATAATTGGCTTCCACGCATGAGTTTGTCGTGCCGAATCAGGCTAGGTTATTTTGAGTAGCCTCATGATAGACGGTTTGTTGGTAATTTGCAAAATAATGTTGTTTTGTTGCCAATACTGCCATTATTGTGTGTTATAATGGCAGTAGAAGTAAAAAATTAGGTTGGCGGCCAGTGTTGCCGCTTTTTTAAATCGTTACGGGAGCATGGCAAACGCCCATGAATTCGCTAAGTTAACGTTAACCGGGCGTATTGAAAGAATCCTCCAACCAAACAGGGTATTCCAGTACATCTGCCCCGATAATTGGTTGATTTAAACCAAGCGTTAGGATAGCAATGTGAGCTAAAATTTTACGCACTTTCCGCATTGTTGTTTTTGAGAAACAAATGACACTTTTTTCTGCATTGTCCTTCGCTTACGAGCACGACCATTGCAGGTCTTTATAGATTTGAACATAACAGGAGATACGTTGTGGGAGTTCCTTTACGTCAACAGCTAACTGTAGCCAGTTACCTAATGAAACAGAAATTAAAGGGGGTTAAGCAATATCCACTGGTTTTGATGCTTGAGCCCCTTTTTCGATGCAATTTAGCCTGTGCGGGCTGCGGTAAAATTGACTACCCTGACGACATTCTCGATAAGCGCTTGTCTTTTGAGGAATGTATGCAAGCGGTCGATGAATGTGGCGCACCCATGGTATCAATCCCCGGCGGCGAACCCTTGATCCATAAAGAAATGCCACAAATCGTGGCAGGCATCATTGCCCGCAAAAAGTATGTGTACCTATGTACCAATGCGTTACTCCTCAAAAAAAGGATAGACGATTACCGGCCCTCCCCTTACCTAACTTTTTCGATACACCTGGATGGTATGCAAGACAGGCACGACGCCTCCGTATGCCAAGACGGTGTTTTTGACCGCGCCGTTGAAGCCATTAAGCTGGCCTTGAGCAAAGGCTTTAGGGTCACCGTCAACTGCACCCTGTTCCAAGGTGAAAAAGACCATGAAGTTGCAGAATTCCTGGATTATTGTATGGAATTAGGTGTTGAAGGCGTAACCATCGCGCCGGGCTTCAGTTATGAACACGCCCCGCAACAGGATGTGTTTATTAAAGGTACCGACGTAAAAGAATTATTCCGCGGTATCTTTAAGATTGGCAAAAACCGCAAATGGAAGCTTAATCACTCTTCCCTATACCTTGACTTTTTGGC
>NZ_JBKKBJ010000233.1:0-13213 GCF_046714055.1 Methyloglobulus sp.
TTCAGCCGAGTATTGCCTATTAGGGGGCTATACCCATTCGAAAAAATTGGCACACACCATTCAGCCGGGGTTTTTGTTATCCGTGCAAAGGTCTCACTTTATACAAAAACCGCTTTTTTTTGAAGACTGGATTGATTTAAGGAAACCATGCGTTTATTACAGATAGTCCTGATTGTATTCATTAGTTTATCAATTGTGGTTAATTACTGCGATTCAGCGGCTGCTTCTACGGGCGCTAAGGCAAGTAAAAATAACTCACACCGGGGTCATAAGTCGCATGGCCGCAGTAAAGGCAAGAAACACACAGCCCGGAAAACTGATTCCAGTGATGTTTGGGAACGTATCCGGCTGGGTTTAAAGATTCAAAGACTCGCCCCAGCGCTTACCGGATCTGGACAGAGTTTTGCAACAAAGTATCAACATCTGTCTGGATCTATAGGAATAACGGGCAGTATTCGTATCCATAACGATGGATTATCCAGATTAACTACCGGTATTGCCCCCAAAAAACTACTCAGAGGAGAGTCTCGGTTGCCGCAGAAATTGAGGGCAAGGCAAGCGCTCATGTCAAAAAAAGAAGTCCAATCCAACACAGGCCTACGTCCAGCAGATAAGTATACGCGGCTTAGACGGTTGAAACGTGGCCCGAAAGTACCATCAACTTCATTGGCTTACCGCCTATCCCATAAAGCGCATATCACACCAAATGAAAAATTATCGTTGGCAAAGGGTGATGGCTACTTCAAATCATCGTCGGTGCAGCGTATTCGCACCCGCTTGGGTCTTCATCCTGAGTTATTTAAACGCAATGATGTTGCTGTGGCGGGATATATTGGCGAAAATTCTTCACCGGATAAAAAAAAGGCTCCAGGTAGCCAAATCGGAACTCAGCAACACGCTGCTAGTAGAAATTGTTCCGATTTAAACAAACGGGATGTTGCCAGCCTTGCCCAGCAGAGTTTGTTGCCTGAAAGCTATTCCCAAATGGAGGAGCAATGCCGGATCAAGCGGAATGGAAACTACGAACGGGTAAGCAGGCAAATTACTGGGTATAGTCAACGTACAGGTTTGCTGTATCAGGCTTCCGAACGCGCACGGCCTTACCTGTACCACATAGTTGATGCCTTGAGTAAGTACAATCTGCCTTTGGATTTGGCGCTTTTACCCATTGTGGAGAGCGCCTATCAAGCCACCGCGTTATCGCCTAAAGATGCTGCCGGGATATGGCAGTTTATTCCCAGTACCGGGAGAGAATATGGCTTGCAGCAAAAAGGTGACTACGATGCCAGACTGGATGTGACGGCTTCCACTTACGCCGCTATCCGGTTTCTTTCAGGATTAAAAGACCACTTCAAGGGGGATTGGTTGCTGGCACTGGCCGCCTATAACTGTGGGCAAGGAACCGTCGATGCGGCGATTGGCCGCAATCAAGCCGAAGGTCTTGATACGGATTTTTGGTCATTGGATTTGCCCGCCGAAACTCAAGATTACGTACCAAGGTTGCTCGCTTTGTCGAGTATTTTTGCCAATCCAGGCAGTTATGGCTTAAAGCTACGGCCTGTCAGAAATGAACCTTACTTTATTAAAGTTAATATCGACCATGAAACCGACATTAACCATCTGGCAAATAAGGATTTGCGGACGGTTGCCAAGCTCGCAGATTTTGATCCTGACCAGTTTAATTTATTGAACTCAGCTTATCTTAAATCCGCTTTAACGGGGAGCGGGCCGTTTACCCTGTTGATGCCTATCAGTAATGCCAACCTATTGCATCAGAGCTTGGCTTTTATGGTGCAATTATACAAAGATGAGAATCCGGCACTACCTTCTTTCTCCGCATTGTCATTATCTTCTGAATCCAGTTGGCCGCAAATTCAGGAGCCGTTTTTGGCGATAAATCTTAATGAAGGCCACCAATGGCCGTTATCGGTGGGGCAATCAGGGGGATTTGACGTTAAGCCAAAATCAACGGGGAACGATATAGCAACAGCTAAATCGACAGATGACGACTATTGGATTGTGCATTATTTTGATAAAGGCGAGTCGCTGAAAGCCGTTGCTGAATATCACGGAATAAGCGAGTGGATGTTACGTGTAGCCAATAAGTTTAAGCGTAGGCAAAACATTTCTTTGGGGCAACGCCTGTTGATCCCGCTTAAAAAACAGCTGCCACGTCTATAAAAAAGACCCGATTATCAATCCCATTATTAATGGCGTAACGGATAGCCTTCTATCCGTAATATTATATTGAAGCCAATTGCCCGTTTGTTTTGCTGGCAAATGGTAGGTTTCAAGCCCTCTGCGGCCAAGCGAAATGTGGTATCCCTTTGATTGCCAATTTTTCCATGTGTACGTACTGTAAACCCATCAAGGTTTCACCATCGGGTAGATGTTCTAGCCATATCACTTTTATCTCACCTTCCAGCTCCAGCCGCTTAAATTCGAACACGGTCACGACTTCCGGTTCAACATGAACAGTCTTGGCAAGGCGGATCATGATGCCATCAACAGAAACATTGACGGAATTGAATTCAAGATATTCGCCATTGAATAATATATGGCCTGGCCCTGGCAGGTTTTTACGATAGGCTTTCCTTTTATACAGTAGGTCATTGACATCATAAGTGACATTCTTGAATTCCAAAGCGAGTAGGATATGATCGTCTTGCATATCTACCCTGATCACTTCAACTTCACCTGCTAACCGCATCTCTGGCAGGTAAAGGTCGATTACCGTGGAAGATAAAAGGGTATTGAAAATATCTTTTATGTCATTTTTACCGACCTTGCTATTTAATTGGGCAAGAACTCCGGTGATGGATATGTTTTTAATGGTGATGGGTTGTTCCTCGCCAGCCAAATAAATCAAGCCATGCGTGGTTAAATTTTTTCGATAAGGCCTTAACAGCGATGCATTCATGGGAATCTCCTCGTTCTTATACGCAACCATTACATGTCGTGACCATACTTCACCGCACAGCTGCTGACTGGTGTATCATTACTTATTTTCTGGTTTCCTACAACTATTTTTTATAAATTTCAATACGTATTTGTAGGCAATGAGCCTGTTATTAATAATAGCTCATTTCCAGATAGTTACTATATTGGTGAAGTCATCCGTCCATATTTTGACATCAAAATACAATGGAAGTTTTGACCAGTTTCCAATCTGGCTTTGCCTTAATAATTCCAGTGCTTCCGGTTTTTTTGCCATTACCACCCAGTCTGTTGCAATCACTAAGGGAATGTCCTGTTGCGGCTTGAATTCCTGTATTAATGCTGATAACTGTAGTTGTTTTGCGTGGTCGGACAATACTTTTTTTAGGGCTAAGTGGCGATTGGTGATGTGCAATGCCAGGATGCCGTTGGGTTTAATCTTGTCGAAATAGAGCTTAATGGCTTCCTGGGTCAGCAAATGTGTCGGTATCGAGTCGGAACTGAAAGCATCTATTACAAACAGGTCAAACTTGTGGTCGGGTTCTTTTTCCAGCGACAAGCGTGCATCTCCCACTCGCATGGTCATTTTGGGGTTGCACTGGCTGATATAAGTAAAGTAATACGGGTTACTGGCAATATCCACGACCAGAGGATCCAGCTCATAAAATGTCCAGTCCTGCTGCCCTTTCGTATAACAGGTTAAAGTTCCCGCACCCAACCCGACAATACCGATTACCCAGTCCTGGTTAACTTTATCGTATTCTCTAAATAACTGGCCGATAGGGCCAGGGCGGCTAAAATAGGTTAACGGTGTCCGTGATTCATTTACACCCAAACGTTGGGCGCCATGTTTAGTTGTTCCGTGAAAGAATTCGCGGTATTTTTCGGGTTGATTTTGCTCATTGGCCAACACGCTCTCACGGACTGACAACACGCCAAAAAAAGTCCGTTCCTGATAAAGCGTATTCGACAGCAATCCATGTAAGCCAAAAGTAAAGAAAATGAGAATGCCGGTCAGCAAGGCCAGCGTGATAGGTTGTGCCCTGAACGCATAAGTCAAACCAGCCAAAAGAATCAAGCCGACACCGATGGTATCCAGATATTGTGGCAAATCGTCGATACTAAAAAACACGCCTAATCCGATAATGGCTAGCAGAACCGGTAGGCTCAATTGCTTTAAGTACTCTATTCGAGTGTTTCCGATAGAAGCCTTCAATCCCGGGCGCAGCAACAAGGCGGCGATTATCATTAAGGGATATTCGTAGACCGCATTAAAAATAAATGGTGCGACAAACGTATTGAACATGCCGCCTAACATGCCGGCAAATGACATGATCAAATAATACGTGGTCAGATGCCGTGTGTTCGGCCTTAACCGGGCGAGTTCGCCATGACAAACCATCACGGCCAGAAAGAAAGCAGACAGATGTAGGCCCAGATCAACCCAGTAAGGCAACACTGCCGGATTGATGAAAGAATAAGCAATAAATGGCAGCAACACTATGGGTTGCAGGGTGACCATTATCGGGTGAACCTTATCGTGCCATTTTGAAAACACGATAACGAAAGTGAGCAGGTATAAGGTCAGCGGAATGATCCACAACAACGGCACCGAGGCGATGTCTGTGCTGATGAATGTGGTCAGCCCCAACAGCAAGCTGGATGGTACAAAGGCCAGCGCTAGCCAGTGCAATTTGGTGACAATGCTGAGTTCACCGTCTTCAGCGGCGGGTTCTTCGGTAACATCCTTAGCTTGCTGGGCTTTCCAGACCGTAAAAGCGCAGGCGGCTATCAATAGGCAAAGCAACAAGAAACCCACGCTCCAATCAGATTTCTGGTTAGCCAGCCCAATATTCGGTTCAATCAAGAAAGGGTAACTGAGCAGGGCGATCATACTGCCGGTATTACTGGCAGCATAGAGGTAATAAGGGTCGCGGCTGGTGTGGTGACCGACATTGGCAAACCATTTTTGGATCAAAGGCGCGGTAGTGGAAACCACAAAAAATGGTAGGCCTATCGAAAGAAACAATACCCCAAGCAACCAAAAAGTCGGGTTGCTCTCAGTCGGGGGTGAAACATTGTCGGGCAAGGCCACGGGCAACGCCAAAAAGCTGACCAAAATCACGGTGATATGGATCAGGATTTGCTTATGTTGGTTTAGACGCGTTGACAGATAGTGGGCATAGAGATAACCGAGAAATAAAATACTCTGATAAAACACCATGCAGGTGTTCCAGACGGCGGGCGAGCCACCCAGCAAGGGCAACAGGATTTTCCCGAACATGGGTTGCAACACAAACATCAGCGCCGCACTGGTGAATAAGGTTCCCGCAAATAAAAAAATCAGGAGTAAACTGCGTTCTGTTGTAGGGTTGGATGACGAATTCATTATTTTTAGTGTGATTTGAGCTTGGTTTGTTCTTGGTCAAGTTGTTAATCAGCTTATGATAAACCATTTACCCAGCCTAGAGGCACTCGAAAATAACTGAACAATAAAAAAGGCGGGTTCACCGCCTTTTTTGAATGGTTACAAGCGCTTGGATTGATTTATAAAGATCCGAAATACGCGGCTAATGCTTTAGTATCTTCTTCCGAAAGGTTTCCCGCTATCGCCCGCATAGCATCATTTTTCCGGGAACCATTTTTGAAATGGGTCAGTTGTTGGGCCAGATAATCGGGATGCTGTCCTGCCAGCCTGGGAAACTCGCCGTTGCCCTCCCCAGACGAACCATGACAGCCAAGGCACGCGGTGGCCTTGTCCTTGCCTTTCTGCGCCAAAGCAGGGTCACCACCCGCTTTGGCGGCTTGTTGCACAGCGAAATAAGCTCCATAGTTATTGATGTCTTCAGCCGTCAATTTGCCCGCTTGGGCTTGCATGACCGGATGAATTCGGTCGCCTGACTTGAATGCGTTGAGTTGCTTAACGATATAGACCGATTGCTGGGCCGCCAAATTGGGCCATTGAGGATTGCCGCTCTTGCCTTTATCGCCGTGGCAAACGAAGCAGGTAGCTGCTTTTTTCTCCACTGCGGACAACTCGTTCGCCGAAACCTGCATTACCCAAAAACAGGTCAGCAATAACGAAAAAGTAAACGCTTGCCTTAATAAGTGCATAGGTCACCTCATAAAGATTTAATACAAAGGCCTTAAGTTAATAGTGTGCTGACGCTTGAAGTATCTGGTTATAATCCGGTTCTTAATATACAACCAAACGTGATGAAAGATAATGAAAAATTCATTAAGCCGCTATGAATAAGCTAAATGGCTCAGAAAAAACGCTGTCCATCCCAAGCATTGGTGTGGGTGGTGTGTTGTTTAACAGGCATCAACAGGTGTTGCTGATTAAGCGCAACCAACCTCCCGCGCAAGGATTGTGGTCGATTCCTGGCGGTAAACTGGAACCGGGCGAAACCCTGGTCGATGCTTGCCGGCGGGAGTTTTATGAAGAAACCAACTTGGATATCGAAGTGAAACATATTGTCGCCGTTGTTGAAAGGCGGCTTGAAGGTTTCCACTATGTAATAATTGATTATTGGGCTCAGCTGGTTGACGAAGAAAAGAGTGTCCCCACAGCCCAGAGCGATGTTGCCGAAGCAAAGTGGATCAGCCTGGCTGATCTGGGGCAATATGATTTGGTCGGGGGATTGGCTGAGATCATCATACGTACCTATTATTGCCAAGCCCAAAGTGGTTTAGCTGGTTTGCATGATCCTAATTCATTGGGAACATATTTTATTTTGCCTATCCCAGTTGCGTAAGTTGGGTTGCCTTTTTTTGGAAACCCAACACATATTGGAAGTAGGGCGCCGTGGTTAAGCTGCTGTGCAATAAGCCCTGAGACCAGTCCTAGGGTCATGCGATGCGTAACTGCGCAACCGATGCACGGGCATCTCCTCCACTTATGTCCGGAACGATCCTTAGTTCCAGTGCCGTCACCCCGACGAGATCGACCGTGTAATCTTCAAACTCGCGCGTCATGCCTGGCGGACTGAAGTTATATTGCTGACGCACAATTTCCCGGTAAGATTGTCCGGCATCCGGCGACCACCGCAACACGAACTCTTGCGTACGCGCCTGTTGGTCTTCGTGAAACAGTAGTTGAATACGCCTGACGCTCTGCAACTCGTCAAACAGGAGGTGGATCGTCTGCTCCCCGGCTTGTGCTGCCCGCCAACCCGATCCGATGCCGGGTATCAGCGCCGCCTCGATCGGGTGTGCCGCCTCCTCGGACGTGAGTTCGACTTGCGCCAGGCGTTGCAAGTCTAGCCAACGTTCATCGACGGGTGAGACATTTTGGGGATTTTGATTAATTATCTGCTTGCGCATTGGCCTTCCTCTTCATCTTTCTATCTTACAAAACGCCCAATGGCCGGGAAAGACCCCGCCCCCTAGAAAACGGTCGCAGCTGCACCGCGAAAGTCAGTTGGCGCGGGTTGCCCCTTCTTCAGCATAGTAGGGATTAGACGCGCAAAGTCATCCAGTTTTATGATAAGTAAAGCGTTCCCGCGCGTCGTAATCCGCCATATGACGGTCACCAAATTCGGTGGATTACGCTGCGCCCAAAGTATAAATAAAACGGATAGATCGCATGTTTGCGCAGTTAATCCACCCTACATTTATAAGGCTTACGGCCTTATTTCCAGCACCTCGTGGCGAAAGGCACGAAACCATTACAAGCCATCGCGGTCATGCGTAAATTGATTCATGCTATCCACGGCATGTTGAAGCACGACAAGCCTTTCGATAATACCCGCATTTATGCGATTCCGATATCTACCAAATGACCAAAACCGTCTAAGTTAACTTGACTTTGAACAGAGTATCTACGGCTCTGGAAGATTCCGTTTGTACAATGCTGCACCGGATTCACTCACAGCTCTGCGTTGATAACGCGGCGACGGTATGGGCGCAGAACCTTGTGCAGAACCCCAATCTGTTCGACCTCATCAGCGTAGCCCGACAACTGACCAGCAGCACGCAACATGAAGGGGGGGTTGCGTGCTTTTCCGTGGGCGACCAGCTTGACATTTGTGCCAGCAACCAAGCCCATTCCTGCCTCAATACATGCATTTACATTGTCATCTGTAATATCAGCCAAAACCACAAACGCCTCGCAGACCTTCTTCATGATCCCTAGATGCAAGGACTCCCCGTGGATCTCGTTACCAACGATCGTAGGCATGCCGGTAATTCTTTCGATCAGATGACGGATCGGGCCACCTGGAATAGCCGCGGTGGATTCAAGATCCATCGCGCAGAAGACGTACTGGGGCTTCGGCGGTTCCCGCCAATCCTCCCAAAGCGCATCAAGGGCAGAGACGACAACGATGGGACACTCGCTCGCGTTGCTCTCCATGCGAAGCCAGTGGTCATCTGGGTCATCTACACGTTTTAAGCGCGGATCCGCCACTATTACAGCGGGAATACCTAGTTGAGCGGCGATATCCATCTCGCGAATGAAGTATTTGTAGGGTTCCGCGTCCGCTTTAGCTTCCGCAGCACCCCGGAACGGAATGATTCCGACAAAAGCTCCGCAGCTGGCGATGATCCGCTCGACCCGATTACCGGTGCCGAACCCCTCTTGGTCTTTGGCATCGCCGATCAGGCGGAAGCCTTGATCTGCTAAGGAACCGCATACAGCACGTGCGCTCGCGCTGTCGGCGGTATGCCAGGAACAGCTGATGTAAACGTCACGTGCTGTAGCGGGATTCGGAAGCTTTCCCCGGGGTGGAAAGCCCGTATGATCGCTAGCGCAGAGTCGGCATCAAGGCGTGCTTCTGGAATATCGATCCAGGTGGAACCCTTCATGAGATCTTTGACGTTCGCGTCGCCAATGCGCATTGCTACAACCCGAAAGCCTTCGTGATTGGCGCGTTCATCCATCGCGCAGTTGTATTCTGCCTTGACCCAGCCGCGGTCAAGCGACTCGTTTGATGCAATAAGTAAGATCCCGCGACAACGCTCGATCGCTCTCTGGAGATCGGTCGCGAGGAGTGCCCCACCCGGAAGCTCCCTAGCATCGTACCAAACTCTAAAGCCAGCCCTTTCGGTGAGCCAGCGGTCTAGTTGTGCAACAAAAGCATGATCCTTGTGCGCGTGGCTGAGGAACACGTCAAAGTCTCGTTTGTAAATTGGAAGTGTCATTCTATGAGCGTAATGCGGTACGTTGAGTAGCCCTTTTCGTCATAATTTCGGGCGAAATTTAGTGCCAATGATGAATGAACCGAGGCCTAACTATTGATTCGGCACGATGAAGTTTGAAGTCTAATTGAGATAAACATCAATCAGGCAGCCTGTTTAATTTAGGCCGAATTAAAACTTTAAAGGGTCGAAGCAATAGTTATTATCATGGTCAGTATATCCTATACTCCTTTCAATCTTAGTTGACAAGAATAATTTACAAGACTGGTTTTTCTAAACTGCTTAGATTCACAATGAACGGCAGGTTTTGACAGGCCAAAGCTATTGAAAATTTTTGATGCTGTCAGTTAAAATCTGAAGCAATCTTTAATTTAGGCCAGATCAAATCCAGGCTTTTACACATAACTATGCCGCACTTAAGCCTGTGCAGTCGGGTTGATCTAGGGCTGCTTTATTTAACCACCCGCAAACTCGGCTTGTTGGGCGGTTGTTGCTCTGGCGGCGTTTCATCGCCGTCGTTGTTTTCCTGGTCGAAGACCAGGCCCTTACCGTTTTCCTTGGCATAAATCGCCATCACCGCGTTGACCGATGCGGCTATTTGCATGGGTTTTCCGCTAAACCGGGCATTGAACCCTATAACTTCATTGCCAAGGGAAAGTCCCTGTATGGCTTGGGGCCTTATATTCAGTACGATTTTCCCGTCTTCGATGTAGTCTACCGGCAGTGTGCCTTTGTTATTGTTCGCGTTGACCAGAAGGTGGGGTGTCAAGTCATTGTCAACGATCCACTCGTAGACCGAACGAATCAAATAGGGTTTGAGCGGGGTCATTTGGGAAGTTCGGCCATCTCTTTTTCATCCTCGCTGAGGCTGCTCTTGAAAGCGGGCCTGTTAAAGATGCGCTGGGCATAGTGGGTGATGGCGTTATTGGGGGTGCTGACATCAATCCCGAGTGCAGGTAAGCGCCACAATAAGGGGGCAATCGCGCAATCTATCAGGGAAAATTCTTCGCTCATAAAAAACGGTCGGTCGGTAAAGATAGGCGTTGCCGCAAGCAGGCTTTCCCTAAGCAATTTTTTTGCCCGTCCGGATTTTTTGTCGCCGGAAATTAAGATATCATCCAGCAAGGGATACCAATCCTGGTCGATGCGCTTGATTATCATTCTGGCATTGGCACGGGAAACCGGATCCATTTGATGTAGTGGGGGGTGTGGAAAGCGCTCGTCAAGGTACTCCATAATAATACGCGAGTCGTAAAGCACCAGATCCCGTTCAACCAAGGTGGGTGATATGCCAGTTGGATTGAGCTCGAGCAACTCCTCAGGCGGGTTGTCTGGATCGTAATATTCAATTTCTGACACAATAGCCTTTTCGTGCAAGACAAGACGGGCAGCGTGGCTCATTGGGCAATCGGGAGGGGAAAAAAGAGTCATGACTGATCTACGGGAAAAAATATTTGCCACAAATAACAACCTCTTAGTACGCGAGCAGGGCGGTTAAAATGGCGGCATTATAGCATGGAAGAAAAGTTTATTGCCGTTTCGTTGCGGATACGGCAAATTTGGCGCTGGTAAGGGGAACATCCTTGTTCTTGGGGAGATTATTAGTGAACGTCTTTCCAATATTCCTTTTTCAGCAAATAAGAGATGAACAGAAACATGCCGAGAAAAAATAAGACATATTTGCCGAGACGCTGCCTTTCCAGTTTTATCGGTTCGCCGACATACACGAGAAAGTTCACCAGATCATTGATCATCGCGTCAAAATCTTGTTCCGATAAGGTGCCTGGCACGTCAACGGCCAATTTTTCTATTTCCTGCTGTCCATCGACGGTTTTGTACATGGCTTTTTGTTCGCCTTGTAGCTGCCAGAATACATTCGGCATACCGACATCTTTGAATATCAGGTTGTTGGTGCCCAAAGGCTTTTTCGTGTCCGTGTAAAAGCTTTTCAAATAGCTGTATAGCCAATCCGCGTTACGGGAGCGGGCGATTAGCGACAGGTCGGGAGGCTGGATGCCAAACCATTTCTCCGAATCATGGGCATTCATTGCCGTGTGCATTTGCTCGTAGATAGTCGCGCCTTGAGGTGCAATTTCAGTCAGCACTTTTTTGTCATCAATGCCGAAGTCTAGCGACATCCGTTGGTATCGAATGTGTTTTATGGAATGGCAGCCCTGGCAATAAGTCACAAAATGCTTGGCTCCGCGCTGTAAGGATTCGTTGTCCGTAGGACTAATGTTTGCGTGCTGGAGAGAGACGCTTTCTTCGGCAGCAACACCAAAAGACAATGCCAATAACAGGATCGGGATAAAAAAAATGTTTTTCATATTAATCGAGGCTCGCTTTTAGTTTTTTTGCCACTCGGATGATAACGTTTAGAATACCCTGTGGATTAGGCCTTCTTCTTAACACGGTAGAGCCATAAAAAGATTTCTTGTCATCTGGATTGGTGACAGGCTTTAGCACGGTCATTTCATCGAATGCTTCCACCAAGGCCGGGATACGGTCTTCCAAGGTTGGCTGGTCTGTTACCCGCGTCGGCAAAGGCTTGGGTTTTTCCAAACGGGTATAAATCGGCATCAACAGGAAGAAGCCAAAGTAGATCGAGGTAAATAGCCGCGCAAAAATGGTTGCGGTTGGGGTTGCTGGCTGCGTTCCCAGGTATCCCAAAGCGATAAAGCTGATTACAAACACGAATAGCGCTTTCTTGAATATGCCGCCACGGTAGCGCACCGACTTGATTGGGCTACGGTCTAGCCACGGCAGTATGAATAGCACCCCGATGGAGCCAAACATGGCAATTACACCAGCAAATTTATCGGGTATTGCCCTAAGGATCGCATAAAACGGCGTGAAAAACCAAAGTGGGGCAATATGTTCCGGCGTTTTGAGCGGGTCGGCTGGAATAAAATTGTCGGATTCGAGAAAAAAGCCGCCCATTTCAGGGAGGTAAAAAATAACGGTTGCGAAAAAAATCAAGAACACAGCCACGCCAACAATATCTTTGACCGTGTAGTAAGGGTGGAAAGGGATGCCGTCCAGCGGGATGCCATTCGCATCTTTGGTTTTCTTGATCTCTATGCCGTCCGGGTTGTTGGAGCCGACTTCATGCAAGGCGACAATATGAAGGAAGACCAGCATCACCAAAACCAAGGGTACGGCGATGACATGGAAAGCGAAAAACCGGTTCAGCGTTGCGTCAGAAACGACATAATCGCCCCGTATCCAGAGGGCCAAGTCTTCGCCAATGAAAGGAATGGCGCTGAATAAGGAAATGATGACTTGTGCGCCCCAGAATGACATCTGCCCCCAAGGCAACAAATAGCCCGTAAACGCTTCGGCCATTAACGCCAGGAAAAGCAACATGCCGAAAATCCAGATCAACTCCCTGGGTTGCTTGTAGGAGCCGTAAATCAGTCCCCTGAACATGTGCAAGTAGATGACGATGAAGAATGCCGACGCTCCCGTTGAGTGCATATAGCGGACTAGCCATCCCCAATTCACATCGCGCATGATATATTCGACCGAATCGAAAGCGAGCTTCGCATCTGGTTTGTAATTCATGGTCAGCAGTATGCCGGTGATGAATTGGATAACCAAAACCAGCAAAGCCAAGGAACCAAAGAAATACCAGAAGTTGAAATTTTTGGGCGCATAATAATGCGCCATGTGATCGTTCCACAATTTAGTCAGTGGAAACCGGTCTAAAAACCAGTTGCTACATGCAGTGAGTCGATTAACTTTCATGCCGCTTTCTCCTTTCCAGATTCGCCAATGACAAGCAGCGTGTCTTTTAAATAACGGTGGGGGGGGATTTCAAGATTAGTGGGAGCCGGCACACCACTATAAACACGACCTGCCAGATCAAATCGGGAACCGTGGCAGGGACAGAAAAAACCGCCTTTCCAGTCGGCGCCAAGGTCATGCGGCGCTATTTCTGGACGAAACGTTGGCGAACACCCTAAATGGGTACATAAGCCGATGGCGACAAAAATTTCAGGCTTGATGGAACGCACCGAATTCTTGCTGGAAGCAGGTTGAATGGATTCGCGGGAATGCGGGTCGCTAAGCAAGTTGCCCATTGTTTTAAGCGTTTCCAGCACTGCCGAAGGGCGATTAATAATCCACACTGGCT
>NZ_JBKKBJ010000234.1:0-5877 GCF_046714055.1 Methyloglobulus sp.
CATTGGTTACGCAATGACTCGACGCGATGTCGGAATGCTTTGCATTTTCACTACGCAAAAAAACGCTTCGTGAAAACGCCCAGCCCTATCGCTTCTGGGGACTACTCGACTCCTGTCTCGCAGCGGAAGAAAAATCCCAAGCCGAAGGTGGCTCCAAGCACACCGACAGCCAAGGTCATGAAAGTCAAGTTATGGATGCAGGTAGAAAACAACAGCAAGTTCGTCCGTGGCAAAAGTAAATCACGGGATGAGATTGAGCGTGATGTCCTGGGCCGGTTCGACATGGAGAAACCGGACAAGGATGGCTGGGAATACACCCTTTCGATCCCGTACGCCACCGACGAGGAACTCGACCGTATTATCTATGATGAGATAATTGGGGAAGCGAACCGCATCGCAGATATGAGGAATGGGTTTGTCGAGGCAGACCTCGTTTCCTTGGACAATCCAGAACGAAGCTGGTGATGGCTAATATAATATAAGCCGAAACAACATCCTGATTTAAAATGGTTAAAAAATTCCGAGGGTTTGGGCTTGGAAACCTTGCTAAAATAAACCTTCCATTCTTAAGGGTAAAGGAGCAGAAAAAGTGGTCAAATCAGAACTGGTGCGCGCACTCAATGAAAAATTACCTGGCCTCCAGGAAAGGGGAGTGGAGTTGGCGCTGGACAGCATTTTTGGACAGATGGCAGAAGCATTAGTGCAGGGCGACCGAATTGAGATCAGGGGCTTTGGTAGTTTTGATTGTCAGTATCGGGCCACCCCGTATTGCCCGTAACCCTAAAACAGGTGAAGCCGTTAATTTGCCTGCCAAAGTGAACACCCACTTTAAGCCGGGCAAGGAAATGAGGGGCCGGGTGAATGCCTCGCGTGGCCAATTCAAGCTCAACCCCCCGTAATTCACTATTGCCCAACTGCACACGAATCCTTGCGGCCACCCTTAATATAAGGAATACCCCTTTATTGCTTGCACACGAGAGATTAACGCCCAATGAAATTTTCATTGCCACCCGGGATAACCTCCCATAAGCACATGCTGGCAGGTGGGTATGCCTACACTTTTCGCCATAAGGAACTCGGCGAGCTTGGCAGGATCGATCGTCTTGCAAGAAACCCCGTCTGACCCTATGACGGATGAACGGTTAAGGATCTTCCGTCCCTTGGGCGAGCAGATCACACACATTCTCGAATCGGCGTTAGGCGCAGGCCAACACACAAGACCGGATACCCAGCCATTTATCCCTAAACCATTCCTGCCACAGGAAGAAATAATCGAAAGCCGTTTGATCCCCTGCGAACGCTGCGGTGCATTAGCGGCGCAGTTGATATTTGCCGAAAGCACTGGCGATTTTGGTGAACTGGAAGACTGCGCGCACAAAATGTTTGTGCAATACCGAGACCACAACGTGCCGACCTGGGTCATCGGCGAATTTTTGGGCATTCCGGGTTTTGACACGCCTGCACGGATATTAAAGGTCTGGCCTAGCCGTAAGCCAATCCAGCAAATGACGGCCAATGCTTTTAATGCGGAACTGGACAAGCTGTTAGAACGGCACTGTAGGCCCTTGCCCGATTACTTGTCGCACGTTTTCAAACCGAAACCCCAGAAGGAATTCGAGAAGCCTCGCTCCCCTGGCCATTGCTTACGGATGCTGAACGAAAACATGCGGACTGACATCCTCAAGGACGTACATCAGGGCATCCATCAGCAAATGGAAAAAAAGAGCAAAAAATCGCTGTTGGTCATGCTGATCAAAAACATAGAGGATGTACTCGCTTTATTTGGCAGCCTTAACCTCCCTGTTGAGCGCAACCCATTCAATGCTGACCGGCACTATCAATTTGATCCTGGGCCAGATTACAAGCACGATATTAAGTTGCTTAAATTCCAGCTTAAAGAATTAAAGAAAATCCTGAAAGACATCCGCAGTTTTAAAGGTTCTGGTTGAGACCTAGACCACAAAATGCCCTGAACTAATGATTGTCAATTGACAATCGCCCATAACCAGTCTACTATCTTGAAAACATTACAGGATCAATAATGCCCCATCACAATAAAGAGATCGCGGCAGCACTGGAATATGCGTCGAGCAAGGGATGGCGAATCGTAGAAGGCGGGTCTCATGCTTGGGGTCAAATGTATTGTCCATACAGCGATAAATAATGCAGGTGCGGTGAATTTTGCAGGGCGAGCATCTGGAGTATGCCAAAAAACCCGCAAAACCACGCCAAGCAAATTCGACGAATTGTCGATAACTGCATTATGCAAAAGAACACAGATACCGATGAGGAATAAGTGATGGCTGAATATGATTTCTCCTTGAAATTTGATATTGCTTCCCTTGAATGCGAACCAGAAACCCTGCTAGACCAACTTTACGAGGCTGGGTGTGATGATGCAATCATTGGTATTGGGCAGCTTGGGCGAATCGCCATGAATTTCACTAGGGATGCCAAGTCAGCATCAGAGGCCGTCTCAAGCGCACTAAGTGACGTTAAAAAAGCACTCCCTCAAGCGAGGCTAATCGAAGCCACACCCGATTTTGTTGGTTTGACCGACATTGCAGATATTCTGGGGTGCAGCCGCCAAAACATCAGAAATCTTTATATAAAATATCGGTCGTCCTTTCCATCACCTATCCATGAGGGCAGCACAACAATTTGGCATCTCGCTAAAGTGCTTTCTTGGTTCAAGGACAAAGAGAGCTACAAGGTGGAAGACAGCTTGCTTGAAATTTCGGTGACCAACATGAAAATTAACCTTGATCGGCAAATCGGAGAAGCGGTCTAAGGTCTATCAAAGGGCTGTTGGCTGATCGGGAGTTTATTGGCGATAAATGGATGGGTTAGCTAATCAAGCTGTAGATTCCTCTTTATCAGGATTCGCAACCACAGATACAGCACGAAATAATAAATACCAGGGTAAAACCGCCACTCATTCTGATACAGCCGATGCCTAAAATTCTTTGAAGCAGCCGCTGGAACTAATCTAATTTATTGTTTATGAATGGCTTTTATCGACCCTTCTCGGACAATCGGGATGATGCAATCTTGCCCAGAGAAAAGGTCTATTTGAATTAAACAGTTCTGATTTTCTGTCCCCGTCTTTGGCTTTTGGCTCATCACGTATCCCTAATTGATCTTGAATGCGTTGGTTAAATCGATCTCTGCCAAACATCCAAGTCTTATTGGTCTGGCTCCGCTCCACCAGCGAACTCCTTTTCGGAATCTAATTTCACGGGATAGAATAGCTAATAATCTGGCCTCGCCGTTTTGAAACGGGCAGACGCCCCCAAGAGACCAACCACGAAGAAAGCCGTGCCGACAAGGGTGAAACGCAGGTTGGGCTCCTCGATGGTCATGTCGTCGGTAGCGTAAAGCATGATAATGACGGCAATCAATCCCCACCCAAGAAAACGCAGCACAGCGGCCATAATCAGTTTACCTAGCGCTTCCGTTTCGCTCACTGGCGTATCCATTCGATAAGCTACAAAACCGCACATCAGCGCCGGTAGAATTCCCCAGCGCATATGTTGGATGAAGCTGTCCAGAAAATTGAAATATTCTCTACGGTAGTGAGTTAATTCGAGAACAAGCAAGGAAGACATGGTACTGACAATGAACCCCACTATCATCATTGCCATATAGAACCCATAGTTTAGATCGGATTGTTCCCTTTGGCGCCTGAAAGCGAGCGTCCGTAAAATAAAGACGAGCGTTATCGGCAGGACATACATTGGAATGGCGTAGGCAATCCACCGGAGCGTACTGAAATTAAAATGCGGGAGCGGTTTATCGGGAAACAGGAAAGCATTGTGTAGCGACACCGAAATCTCTCGACCCAACATGACCCCGATAGCGGTGGCGGCCGTGAAAATCAAGACATATTTATAGGTATGTTTCAGGCGGGCTTCATGCACCTTGCCACCGAGCTGCTTCACAGATGCCCATATCTCATTCTCGCTGGCACTCCCGAATACGACCAGAGAGGCAAGTAAGCGACAGAGCAGACCGGTGAGGTGATCCAGTTCCTTTATCAAGTTTACCGTCTTGGTATAGTGAGGTTCCGCTTCTTTCCAGACAATTACTTTTTCCGACATCGCATTGTAGGAGATACAGATTTCCCCCCATTTCAGCGATGGTTCGTTGAATAAACGACGAAAGGATGTTTGGTTGGTGTAGTTCTGTATCTGATCAAAAAGAAGGCAGTTATGCGCCCATTTATACTCGACCGTGGCGCTGGATTTGTCGAAATCACCCGGGTCGATGCTCGGCACCAACAAACGATCCGCTATTTGTTCTTTTAATGTATCGTCGATCGCCGACAATCTGGATGTAATTAAAGCATTGTAGACTTCTACCGCCTTGCTCGGAATTGCGAAAGCGTCATGGATGCTGTCTCTCAAAATAAGTAAGGGATTAAACTTGCTTTCCCAGGCGATAAAAAAAATAAACAGCCCAGCGGCAATCAAAGGTATGATCGTGTTTCCGTCCAAGCCATTCATAAGATCCACCAATTCCCAAGAACGGAGATTCTTCACGATGAGTGCCACAAGCGGTTCCAAAGGCAGCCATCGCCAAGTAAGTAACCCGTAAAGTGCTGCCATTAACATGCAATACGATGCGATCCCTATCAAATAGGTGCTTTTGCGGATAAAGTACTGGGGCAACGTCGGTTCAGCGCCTAACTGAATTCGGCGTTTTTGGAAAGACCGATAGGCGAGGAAGAATGCAATCCCGATTCCTATGAACTGTACAGCAAAGTTAATCAAGGGTTCGACAGTCATCGTGCGGTTGATCCTACGTATTTCATAAGATTTCCAGTTTAGGAAAAAATGTTAAGTGCCACCTAATTTTAAACGCTTATTAAATAATACCGGTCATTTTTTAAGCCAGTTCTTCAATGGCTATTATAGCCAAATCAAATAATCGGCTTATTTGCCACAATCGCTAACCAAAGTTGTTCATGTTCGGGTTTACCAGATGGCCGGTAATAATAATCGATCACTTCAAAACCTGCCTCTTCTAGGAAAAGATTGCTTGCTTCAAATTGCATGTAATGCCCGTATCTTTGACCTGACCAGCCTTCGCCATTACCGCGAGGGTTGGATAAAAATAAAATGCCGCCTGGCCTTAACGCTGTGTATAGGTCATAAAGGACTCGTGGCAGTTCCTGGCTGGGAACATGAAAAAGGGAGGCGTTGGCAAAGATACCATCGAAAGCGTTTGCTGATATTTCCAGGCTAAGAAACTTTTGATGGAGAATCTGGCAGCCCGAGTATTGGCGAGCCATACGGCAAAATACCTCACTGCCATCTAGGCCAACTGGCCTGTGGCCCAATGACTGAAAATATTTAACGTCCCTTCCTGGCCCACAACCAAGGTCTAAAATATCCAGGATTTTATACTTTGGAAACGGCGCTAAAAATGCCGCATAGTTTTGAGCCACGTCGTGGTCTTTTGTGCCATGCCAATAGGCTTCGGCATTCTGGTTGTAATGGCCTAGAGTGATCGTTTCGATCTCATCCAATTTTTCACTTTTTCGTCCCATAATCCGTATCTGCCTCCCTAAAATTAAGGTCAAACGGTTCTGTTGCCCGATAAATGTTTCTACCCTATCCGTATAAATTACCTTGAACCGGAATTATTTGTCTGATTACTTGTAATCAGGCCTTGGTAAAAAGCAAGTTTTAGATTGAGTTGGTGATCGATTTCGACCCCATATAGCCTTTCCGTCCTGTTTTCAGTGACACTAAGCAAGCTGGTGGGTGTCTGCCAGTGAGAACGGGGCATGCACCTGCGGACTACGGATAAACCGGCCCCAACATTCGATGTCCACCGCTTTGGTTTCGGGCCCACAGGTGCGCTTGGGGTCAC
>NZ_JBKKBJ010000235.1:0-4504 GCF_046714055.1 Methyloglobulus sp.
CTTGGTCGTCGGCACGGGGCAGCTTCGGCAGTTCGGCAATGTCGGCAGTCACGGTGACGCTGTGCACAGCACCGGGATTGATGTCGGCACCACTATGCACCTTCATGCCGAAATACCATTGCTGGCCCTTTTTTGGCCTAGTGCATGCCAGGGTCACGGGCCTTGGCCTGGTTTTAGGTGGGACTGGGCGCGTGGATGAAGGCCGCATCGACCATCGTGCCTTTAGCGACCAACAAGCCCTGTCCTTTCAAATGGCTGTTCACCGGGTTAAGCAGCGTTTCGGTCAGTTTGTGTTGTTCGGGTCAGTGCCGGAAATTAAGGATCGTCGTCTCATCCGGCAACGCCTCGGTGACCCCGCCAAAGCCCGCAAAGCGGCGTATGCTGTCAACCTCGTACAGGGCATCTTCCATTTGTCGGCCTGAGCAGTTGAACCACTGCTGCATACAGTGGATGCGCAGCATACGACCCAAAGGCATCGGCTGGCGACCACGACGCAGTGCTGGGATAGTGCGGTGCGGTCCAAGCTGGGCCAACAGCGTTGGCCACCGCTGCCAGGAACAGTTCATGCCGGGTCTGGCGTTTTTTGCAACTGTATTCAAGGTCGGCAAAGCTGGCTTGGGTGGGCATGGTGATGTGTCCGCCGCTTAAGTGGGTTCGGCAATATTACCTCATGGGCGGGCGATTTGTTCAGCGCTTCCCTAAGTATTATTGATTATCTGGCTTTATTATAGCAGGAGACGTGCGCACTCAAAACTAGGCTATCAATCCATGCTGGAATTTGAGCGGGATTTTTATAGGAAAGCTGCCTAAGAATGTTTCCGGTTTTAGTTGACCATAACAGATTACGACGCGCGGAAAATCCTTACAACTATCAAGGCTGTCTAATTTGCGTGTCTAATCCTACACCATCCCCCTAAGCCGATAAACCAGTTCCAAAGCCTGCTTAGGGCTGAGATCATCAGGATTGACATCCTCAAGTAACGTAATAGCCGGATGACTTTCCTGGTTTGCGAACAAGTCCAGTTGATTCGTTCCCGATTCTGCCTGTTGTTCCATATAAGCCTTATCTTCCAGATGGCGCAGCTTGGTTTTAGCCTTGTCGATAACAGACCGGGGCACACCCGCTAATGAAGCAACCTGCAAGCCGTAACTTTGATTGGCAGGGCCATCTTTGACGGCATGTAGAAAGATGATCTTGTCGCCGTGTTCCATCGCATCCAGATGTACATTACTGATGGTTTTTTGCTCATCAGCCAGTGTGGTTAGTTCAAAATAATGCGTGGCGAACAGGGTAAACGCTTTGGTTTCCTTAGCCAGATAGTCTGCACACGCCCAAGCCAGAGACAAGCCGTCGAACGTGCTGGTGCCACGACCTATTTCATCCATTAAAATCAAGCTATTAGCGGTCGCATTATGCAAGATATTGGCGGTTTCTGACATTTCAACCATAAATGTCGAACGGCCACTGGCCAAATCATCCGACGCGCCTATGCGGGTAAAAATCTTGTCTATAGAGCCGCAGGTCAAGTTTTTGGCTGGTACATAACAACCAATATGCGCGATGAGGACAATCAGGGCCGTTTGGCGCATGAAGGTCGATTTACCGCCCATGTTAGGGCCGGTAATCACCAGCATCCGGCGGTTATTGGACAAGGTCAAATCGTTGGCGACAAAGGGCAACTCCGAAACCTGCTCAACCACCAGATGCCGCCCACCTTCAATATGAATTCCAGGCCTGTCAGTGAGGGTCGGCTGCGATAAATTCAGCGTATCAGAACGCTCTGCAAAGTTGGTCAGCACATCCAGCTCCGCCAAGGCGGCGGCGCATTGCTGCAAAGGTTGCAATTCCGTTGCAATCTTGGTCAATAGCTCATCATACAAGGCTTTCTCGAAAGCCAGCGATTTTTCCCGTGCGCTGAGGACTTTATCTTCAAAGGCTTTTAATCCCTCAGTAATGTAGCGTTCCGCACCTTTTAAGGTCTGCTTGCGGGTGTAATGGGGCGGGATTTTGTCAGCGTGTAAATGGGAAATCTCGATATAGTAGCCATGCACACGGTTATAGTTGACCTTAAGCGTGTTAATGCCGGTAGCAGACCTTTCCCTGCTTTCCATATCGAGGAGGAACTGGTCGGCGTTTTGGCTCAAATTCCTCAGTTCATCCAATTCCTGGCTGTAACCCGCCGCAATAACGCCGCCATCCCGGATCAGTACCGGCGAATTTTCGACTATCGCTAGTTGCAATAAGGCCAAAAGCTCAGGATATTCACCGATGCCTTGCATCAATAAGCTTAGGTGTGGGTTACCACAGTTGGTGAATTCACGTTGTATGTCAGGTAAAACTGCCAGCGTGTTACGCAAAACCAGCAAATCGCGAGGCCGCGCCGATTTCAAGGCTATCCGCGAACTGATCCGTTCAATATCGCCGACTTGTCGCAAGATAGCATGCACATCTTTGTACAACTTGCCATCGAGCAAGCTGGCGATACAGGCATAACGATGCCTGAGAACCTGAGGGTCACACAATGGCCTGTTGAGCCAGCGCCGTAAACAGCGGCTACCCATTGCGGTCGCGGTTTTATCCAATACGCCCAGTAAGGTAAACTCCGTTTGTCCGGTCGGGTGAAAATCCAGTTCAAGATTACGGCGACTGGCAGCATCCAGCAAAACGCTGTCGGTGCTGCTTTCCGTACTGATCCCTTGAATATGAGGAAGCGCACTTTGTTGCGTATCCTTAATATACTGAAGTAATGCGCCAGCAGCGGCGATGGCGGCGGACAGGTCGTCACAGCCGTAACCTTTCAGGTCATGTGCGTTGAATTGCTTTAGTACCAGCAAACGTGCGCTTTCCGGTTCAAAATGCCAGGGCGGTCGTCTGCATAAGCCGCTACGTTGTTTCAGGTTTAAAGGTAACCGCCAGTCTTCACTAAACAACAGTTCAGCCGGGTTAAGCCGACCGATTTCACTGAGTAACTGGTCTTCGGTATCGACTTGTTGTAACACAAAACGGCCGCTGGTCACATCCAGGCTGGCAATACCGTATCTGCTATCAAATAGATAGACGGCAAGCAGTAAATTGTCCTTACGGTCTTCAAGTAATGCCTCTTCAGTGACCGTGCCGGGCGTGACAATGCGTACAACCTTGCGTTCGACCGGGCCTTTAGTGGTAGCAGGATCGCCGATCTGCTCGCAAATCGCCACCGACTCGCCATGTCTTAACAGCTTGGCGAGATAGCCTTCGGCGGCATGATAAGGGATACCAGCCATCGCAATCGGCAAACCCGCCGATTGGCCTCGGCTGGTCAAGGTGATATCGAGTATTTGCGAGGCTTTTTTGGCATCATCGTAAAACAACTCGTAAAAATCACCCATGCGGTAAAAGAGGAGGGTATCAGGGTGGTCTGCTTTGATGCGTAAATATTGCTGCATCATCGGCGTGTGTGGACTGACGGTTTTTTGCTCTATACTCATAGCCCTATTTTATCTGAACTCCAGGGAGTCCACAGCATGGATAATGAGCTATTTGAACTGGCTGAACGGTTAGGGCGCACCCTAAAAGCCAAAGGCTACAAGATAGCCACGGCGGAATCCTGCACAGGCGGCTGGATAGCCCAAGCTATTACCGAAGTGCCGGGCAGTTCCGCCTGGTTTGACCGGGGATTAGTCACCTACAGCAATGACGCAAAAGTGCAGATGCTGGGCGTTAATCCGCAAACCCTGGCGCAGCATGGCGCAGTCAGCGCAGAGGTCGCACAGCAAATGGCAGCTGGTGCCTTGGCAAACAGTGAGGCAGATTGGGCAATTGCAGTGACGGGCATAGCCGGGCCTGATGGCGGCAGCGAAGAAAAACCCGTGGGTACGGTTTATATCGCATGGCAGAATAAAAACGGGTTTTCAAACGTTGAAAGACTGTCTGTGCCAGGAAACCGGCATCAAATCAGGAAACAGGCAGTAAAAAAAGCGATTGAGGGAGTTTTGAGTTTTTTGTAATGGGTATAATACCAATCCCAATAAATTGTTATTTGAATCCCTCATCCTGACCTTCTCCCTCTGGAGAAGGAACAATATGAGAACTTATTGGGATTGGTATAACAACTCGAACGCAAAAACACGCGAGGTGAAGTTTTTAATCACCTCCAGAACGTTTTTATGCCACTATCCTTGGATTATACGGAAAACTCCTGGATGGACAACCTGCCCCGTTCGGCTCTAATAAATTTCGACTTCAGCTTGAGATTGCAGATTTCAAGCTGCGCTGGACTTGTGAATTAATTCACATACATCAAACTTAAACACCTCTACACTCAAGTCAGCGTGAATGTTTCAACTTTGACCTTTCTCTCAATGACCTGATGTTACGCTAATACTAACCGGATTAGTATCCGATCTTTTATTAAACGTACTGTTCCTGCCCGTTATATTTTAGGTTAGGTGCGTAGTCACCGAAGAGGGGCATGTACATTCACAAACCATGAAGGGAGTCGCTATTTTTGCGAAAGCTTGTTTT
>NZ_JBKKBJ010000236.1:0-3403 GCF_046714055.1 Methyloglobulus sp.
AATTGGAGCAGGACGCCAGCCCACGAAATGACCGCTAGTGTGGCCAACGCAGGCTTGCAAGCTATTTGATCTTTCATTGTCACAAATCCTTTGCCGAATGGTTGCAGGGGCTAACGGGCTCGCGTGAGGGGCGCGGCGCTTCTTGCCGCGTCCCTCTCTACGCGATGGTTAGACATTTTTGGAAGCTATACCATCATCCCTGTTGGTTTCACTGCTTCTTGGAGTTGGAAGTAAAGACGTTATCGATATAGTAACCGTCGCCGGTCACGCCCGGGACCGCAGGGCCAGACAGTCGGAAGAGAAGCGTTTGTACCGGTACCCCCAAGGGGTGTAAGGTGGCCTGGAAGTTCGTGTAGAACTGCTCCCAACTCGGTCCCTGATGCACCAACTTCCCATCAACGAAGTATTTGACG
Organism: Methyloglobulus sp.; assembly: GCF_046714055.1. Lineage (GTDB taxonomy): Bacteria > Pseudomonadota > Gammaproteobacteria > Methylococcales > Methylomonadaceae > Methyloglobulus. Next base: position 414 of record NZ_JBKKBJ010000236.1, read on the forward strand.
CGGTCATTGTCGGTTCCATCCTTGAAGAAGGCCTCCATGCCGATCGTGTGCCAATCTGTATACGAAAGGTCTTGGGCGATGGTGATCGGGCCGAGGAAATTCCCGTCCTCGTCGAGGTCAAAGGTCGTAACATCTATGCCGAACCCAGTATCTGTAACGGCGACGAAACTCTGTCGAGCACCCTGACCGTTGTCGATGCTCACCGTTATCCTCAGACCCGTTTGGGCCGTGCCAGTCACCGAGCGAAAGGAGAACTCTCCCAAAAATTGCCTGAACGAAGCCATTGTGGAACTTTCCCCCGCAAAGAACAGCGGGTCGCTGTTGACGGGATCATTCACCGTATCGTCAGGAATACCTCCGGGGCGAGGTGCAAAAGGCATATCGCCGAACGAGCCGGCAGTCACAGCATTCGATACGCGCCACACGTAATTTGAATTTGTCGCATCAAGCACCACCTCCTCATCCCACGCAGGGTTGTCCGAGCTCCAGCCGCCTTGTCCATCGACACTGACCCCGGTATTAAAATCGGAAAAACCAGTACCGCTTAAGGGTGCGGCGTGAGCCGAACCGAAAACGCCGAAAACTATCAACGTAGCCATTGTGAATGCGTTTTGATTCATCATCGTTTTCTCCTTTGGTTTCCAGAACTATGTCTAACGCCTGAATTAAGCCGAGCCGCGAAGCGGCTTCGGCTTGAATGAATTGTTAGCGCCTGACAGGGCTTGCCGGTGTGCGGAAGCGATTGCGGAGTGTTGTGACGGCAAGGACAGCGGCACCCAGAGCAATGAATGAGATCAGCAAGCCGAAAGAATTAAGCATTGCTTTGCTATACCCCAAGCTCGTGGCGTCTATGAAGTAATAAGGGTAAGACCCAAGCAGTTCTCCGCGGGCGAATACATATACGAAGTAGCCCATCGGATAAAGACACCAAGCGAGCGGTGCCAGGACGCCGAGCTTGGAGCGAGGTGGGAAAGCGAGCCAGTATGCCAAAGCCAATATTGGCACCACGTAATGCAGCACGATGTCGGCGAGCAATTGCAGTCCTTGCGGTTGCCAGACATTACGCAAAAGGAGGAGGTACGTGATGCCAACCATAAGAATTGACACGGTTGCGGAGCCAAGAACCATGGGCTTCCCGAACCAGCGCCCGAGACGGCTGAAGCCGGCAATAAGGGGCATGGTGGCGGCCAGTGCAACAAACAGGTTGGTCAGAACAGTGAAGTACCCAAAGAAGACGACAATCCCGTCGCCTACAGTTTTGCCGTTGGCCAGAGCCAAGTTGATAGATAGCCAGAATTGGAGCAGGACGCCAGCCCACGAAATGACCGCTAGTGTGGCCAACGCAGGCTTGCAAGCTATTTGATCTTTCATTGTCACAAATCCTTTGCCGAATGGTTGCAGGGGCTAACGCGGAACTCAGCGGCGGCGAAGCCGTCCGCTGAAGTGCCTCGTTAGGCCGATGCGTGATTGCACCACTCGACCCCGTTCTCGGTCGGGCTAGAACTAACGGACGATGCCCGATTTGCGTAACTCATCGGAGATTCGGTTAATGCATGTCTCGCGCTGGCCACTATCGAGCATCATCATATTTGCCGGGATATTCATCTTTGATTTGACAACTACCCACGTTCCGTCGTTGCGCTGCTGGACAAGAACAGAAGCATCAACATCTTGTGCACACTCGCCAGTGACGGCACCAAGCGAGGGATCTGTGCCCTTCACCTGCCCCACGTTTGCCAAAGCTTGAGCTGCTCCGCGAAAAGCCTTATCGGGGTCCGCAGCGCTCAGAAGCGACCGCTCCTTCCACTGCGTCAGTCCCGTTACTGAAGGACATCCGGACAGAATAATCAAAGCAGAAAAGCTAACAATGCCGAGTCGTGTCACCCTCATCATATGTCTCCTTTTTTGTAGGTCCGACTGTTGTTTTTCTCACTCACGCAACTTTCCTCGCGACGCCTAACAAGTTATTATCCAGACCGGGCTAATATACGCCTTTTCAAATCCAGTTGTCAAGAATGAGCTTCAGTGCCAGATTTTCTAAACGGTTTAATCTACATTTTAGGCATGATAAACAGACCGGGATAACTCCACATGCTCATGCTACCTGCCGATTTAATGCAAAAATTTAACGATTTATTGATTGGAAAATCATTTCCTGACGAGGCCAGAGCTTCCTATTTAAAATGGCTGCGTTTTTATTGGGATTTTTGCAATAAATATCAGTACGATCCTTATTGTTCGGAAAGCTTGTCCTGGTTTTTACATAAACTGGTAGAGAAACGGCAATCCGAGCAGCAGCAAAAACAAGCAGGGCATTCGATTACGCTATTTTATCGCATGAAATACAACCCGGTTGCTTCAACCGAAGCCTCACAACAGGTAAATTCATCAGGAATTTCAGTACGTTATCAATCTGCGCCTTTGACCATTGTACCAGCCGGGACAACGGAAACCGATGCCAAGGCCAATCAAGGCAACTCAGCAACACGGGATGAAATCAATCAAACTGCGTATGCGGGACCCAAAACCGGCAGCAGTTGGGTGTTTGTCTATGACTCGCTCAACAGCGAAATAAAAATTCGCCACTATTCGCCGAAAACCTTGAAGTCGTACCGGAGTTGGGCTCGACATTTTCAGGCTTTTACGAAAAGCAAGGACTATGAAGCGCTCAATCAACAGGACGTGGTCGATTTCTTGAGCCATCTCGCCGTGGTTAAACAGGTGTCTGCCTCAAGCCAGAATCAAGCGTTTAATGCGCTGTTGTTTCTGTATAAACACGTGCTAAAAAAAGAATTCGGCGAAATCAAGGGCGTCGCCAGGGCGAAACGCCGGCCCTATATCCCGGTAGTGCTGTCCCGTGAGGAAATCGATACGATTGTTGAACATCTCGACGAACCGGTGAACCTGATCGCCAAGTTACTATACGGCTGCGGCTTGCGCCTATTCGAATGTTTGAATCTTCGGGTGCATTGCTTCAACTTTGACGCGGG
>NZ_JBKKBJ010000237.1:0-4793 GCF_046714055.1 Methyloglobulus sp.
GCTTGGAATGCCTTTCAATTAAACACAAGCTCAACCATTTTGCCTTGCGGGCTAAGTTGTATCTGAAAGCGGTTCGGTTGGCTTTTGATGAGCTACAGACGCTTAAGCGCGTAACATGAGTAATTAAGTTGTATTACCTGTTTTTTGTAGCAGAATTCATTTCGCCATGAATCCGCTTTCACAACATCGTGCATAGTATCGAACAAAATTAGCGGGATGTAATGGGAGAACTGTGGGAGATTTTTGGGTTCTACACACGAACTAATTGAGGTATTGCAATCCTGTGTGACACTCAGATTGAATTTGATGCCTAGGCCCAAGTGATATGTGCGCGCGTTGGGTTGGGTGTTAAACCTTAATCAACTACAAAATAGCTAACTAATATTTGGACATCCTAAAAGATATAAAACATTGCGAGCCATACGGCTTTAGGAATGCTTACTAATCCATCATTGGGACGATTACTGCTTGAGGATAAACATAAAACGAATTATTGATACCATCCGCCGCCCAATGCTTTGTACAGCGCAACCAGATTGCTCAAAGGATTAGCTTCTCTAGTGTTACTCTCGGATTGATATAACGTCTGTTGGGTTTCAAGACGGCATTGTTAATTCAGTATAGGCTTTTAATTTTTAGGTCAGAATTTTCAAATACATAAAAATGAATCTCTATACAAAATAACAATGCCTATTTGCAGAGGCATTTCAAGGAGTTTTTGCTTATTGATTGAGAGTATAAATCAGCACTATCCGAACCCATGTCTCTATGTGATAATAATTGATTAGGGAATCGCTGATTTAATCCTTCGACCGGCTCAGGAAGAACGGTATCTTATTGATTCCGTTCGTGGTGAGTCGTGAGCTTGTCGAATGGTCGAACCATGGTCAAAAACGATTTGTTCAGCGCTCTTAGTTGGCGGGTATTTCTTTGCTTACATGCAACTTAAAGGACATTAATAATGGATGAGAACAAAAAAAAGGCGTTAGGCGCTGCACTGATGCAGATAGAAAGGCAGTTTGGCAAAGGCTCTGTCATGCGTATGGGCGATGTTGCCGCGTCCCGTGATATCGACGTGGTGTCCACGGGTTCTCTGGGCTTGGACATAGCGCTGGGTTGCGGAGGCCTTCCGCGTGGACGGGTGGTTGAAATATACGGCCCGGAATCTTCCGGTAAAACCACGCTGACGCTGCAAGTTGTCGCGGAAGTGCAGAAACTGGGAGGGACTGCGGCTTTCGTTGATGCCGAACACGCCCTGGATCCCGGCTATGCTGAGAAAATAGGCGTGAACGTCGATGATTTGTTGGTTTCACAGCCGGACACAGGCGAGCAAGCGCTGGAAATCACCGATATGCTGGTGCGTTCGGGAGCAGTGGATGTAGTCGTGATAGATTCGGTCGCCGCGTTAACGCCGAAAGCGGAAATCGAAGGCGATATGGGCGATTCCCACATGGGCCTACAAGCAAGGCTCATGTCCCAGGCGTTAAGGAAACTCACCGGAAATATCAAGCGTTCCAATACCCTGGTTATTTTTATCAACCAGATCCGCATGAAAATTGGGGTCATGTTTGGCAACCCGGAAACCACAACGGGCGGCAATGCGCTTAAGTTTTATGCCTCAGTACGTCTGGATATTCGGCGCATAGGTTCGGTAAAAAAAGGCGAGGAAATCATTGGCAATGAAACCCGGGTTAAAGTGGTGAAAAACAAGGTTGCGCCGCCATTCCGCCAGGCCGAATTCGAGATTTTATATGGCGAAGGCATTTCATTTTTGGGTGAGCTGGTCGATCTCGGCGTTAACTACGGTTTTATCCAGAAAGCGGGTTCCTGGTACAGCTACGGTAATGAGAAAATAGGCCAAGGCAAAGACAATGCGAAAGTTTACTTGAAAGAGCATCCGGAAAAAGCCAAGGAAATTGAAGCCAAAATAAGGGCAGAGGCTTTTAGCCGCACCGTTCCTTATATTGAACCCTCCATCGTTGATGAAGAATAAGGATGCCCTGCACAATCCTGATGATATTGATGTTGTGGAAGCCCATCAGGACATTAAACAAATTAAGAAAGAGTGTTTGCGGTTGCTGACCCGAAGGGATCACAGCCGAAAAGAAATACAGGACAAATTGGCTATTATGGGTTATGACCGTAACCAAGTCTTGGCGGTTATCGATGAACTGACCCGTCAAAGTTGGCAAGACGATTTAAGGTATGCAGAAAGCTATGCCAGAGTCCGTAGCCAAAAAGGGTTCGGCCCCATCCACATTGCTTATGAGCTTAAACAACTAGGGATCACCCCCGACACGGTTGATAAAATTATAAGGGCGACGACCGATAATTGGATGAATCTTTTGGGGCAGGTCTACACCAAAAAATATCCTGGGACGGTTGCAATGGATAGCAGTGAACGCGCCAACCATATCCGGTTTTTACAGCAACGCGGATTTTCCAGCGCCATGATCCATGACCTATTCAAGCAAACAACCACAAAATCAACCTAAGTTTTACCTGTGATATGAAAATAATGACTAGTGCTGAATTGCGTTCGGCTTTCCTGGAGTTTTTTCGCCAACGTGGGCATTCAGTCCAGCCTTCGAGTTCCCTGGTTCCGGGCAGCGACCCAACCTTGCTGTTCACCAATGCCGGCATGGTGCAATTTAAGGACATGTTTTTAGGCAGGGAGCAACGCGACTTTGTTCGGGCGGCGACCAGCCAACGTTGCGTACGTGCAGGCGGCAAACATAACGACCTGGAAAATGTCGGTTATACGGCAAGGCACCATACTTTTTTTGAGATGCTGGGCAATTTCAGCTTTGGCGATTATTTCAAAGTGGATGCTATCCATTTCGCTTGGGATTTTTTGACTAAGGAACTGGGCATTCCCGCTGAAAGACTGTGGGTAACGGTTTTTGAAGAAGACAAAGAAGCGAAAAAAATATGGCTGGAAGATATTGGGGTTGATCCTACACGGCTTTCAAAAATCGGCGCCAAAGATAATTTTTGGTCGATGGGCGACACTGGGCCCTGTGGGCCTTGCACGGAAATTTTCTACGACCACGGCGAACACATTACCGGAGGCCCACCCGGAACGCCCGATGAAGATGGTGATAGATATATCGAAATCTGGAACCTGGTGTTCATGCAGTATGACCGTTCTGCTGACGGTACATTAACGCCGTTGCCCAAGCCTTCTGTCGATACGGGCATGGGGCTGGAACGGATTGCGGCGGTTTTGCAAGGTGTCCATAGCAACTATGAAATAGATTTATTCCAAAAGCTGCTGAAAGCCGCCGCCGAGTTGGCGGGTACGGCTAATCTCGATCAAAGTTCCTTACGGGTCATTGCCGACCATATCCGTTCTTGCGCGTTTCTGGTTGCCGATGGCGTAATGCCTTCCAATGAAGGCCGCGGTTATGTGCTGCGCCGTATCATTCGTCGGGCGATCCGGCATGGTTATCGTTTAGGTATTCAGGAGGTCTTTTTTTATAAGCTGGTTGTGCCTTTGGCTGAGGAAATGGGGACGGCTTATCCTGAACTGAAAAGTGCACAAGCCCAAGTTGAGCGCGTCCTTAAAAAAGAGGAAGAACGCTTCGCGGAAACTTTAGGTCAGGGCATGAATATCTTAGATTACAACTCAAGCATTGAGCAGCGAGTTTTAGCGAGAGTTACCCCTGACATAGGTGGGAGTGTTAGTGCCAGAGGCATAATGCCTGCTTTGGGTGGAAGGTATAATGCGCTCATCCGTAATGGAGACGAAACAACGACGGTTGAAATTACGAGTTTTAATGATGAGAAAACTGCTTTTAGTTCATTAAGAAGCTTAATTCCGGCACTTCAACAGCGTGTAATAACCGACTCAAATAGACAAGGATTAATTTGCGTTGTATTGCCTGAACAAGTATCTGAGGATATTCAGAATAAAATGGAGCAATTTCTCGATCAGCATGGAATCGTTACATCATTAGATATTCGTTTTTTTACTAATCGAGATTTACCTCTCGATGGCGAAACTATATTTAAGCTTTACGATACCTATGGTTTCCCGGTTGATTTAACTGCCGATATTTGTCGCGAACGCGAGATTCCGGTTGACCTAAATGGTTTCGAGAAAGCTATGTCGGCACAACGTGAGCGGGCGCGTTCCGCCAGCAGCTTTGGTGCGGATTACAGCCAGGAAATCAAGCTGGTAGGCCAAACTGAATTTACGGGTTACGGGCAGCTAGACGACCAGGCCCATATCGTCGCACTGTACCAACAAGGCCAGGAGGTTGATAGCCTCAACGCTGGTCAGGAAGGTTTGGTGGTATTGGACAAAACACCTTTTTACGCCGAATCCGGTGGGCAAGTTGGAGATAGCGGACGGATTGTTGCTGATAGTGCGGTCTTTGAGGTCATCGATACCCAAAAACAAGGCGTCAACCTGTTTTTGCATAAAGGCAGGTTAGTTTCAGGAACTGTTGCCAAAGGCCAGCCTTGTGTCGCTCAAGTCAATGTAACAACCAGAAAAGCTACCGAACTTAACCATTCGGCAACCCATTTATTACATGCAGCACTCAGGCAAGTCCTGGGTGAGCATGTTACGCAAAAAGGTTCGCTAGTGAATGCCGAACGCCTGCGTTTCGATTTTTCCCATTTTGAGCCGGTTACCGACGGTCAAATTAGCGGACTTGAGCGCATAGTGAATGAACAAATACGGCTGAACAATCCCGTTTCCGCAACCGTCATGGCGAAAGAAGATGCTGTTAAAGCAGGGGCAATGGCCTTATTCGGCGAGAAATACGGCGATGAAGTCAGGGTGT
>NZ_JBKKBJ010000238.1:0-13349 GCF_046714055.1 Methyloglobulus sp.
TCTTTTGAGCGACTTTGCGGCGTCTTGGGTCAATGCCATTGATTAACTGACATGGCAGTTTCAAACCGCTAGCCCGCCCCCCAAGGTTTGGATATTTTGTTTATTTAACCTAAATTCGGCAGTTCAACCACGAAGAACACGAAAGATTTCAAAGAGGTATCTGGTCATCCTAAAAAGAGCAGTTGCACGGTCAAAAATCCCGTTCGTGCTGATAGAAGCCTGTCCTGAGCGTATCGAAGTGGCATGTGGCATGAACGGCTTTCCAGACATTGCAACTGCTTTTTTAAGGGTCATTGGCACTCACTGGGAGGGTGGGTGTTTTTATACAAATTTTATGCTGTAACTCGCTGTTTTTTCTTCGTGAACTTCGTGGTGATATGCTCTTTTTAGGTTTAAGGGCTTGACACCAATAGTTACTGGCGCGACGACCCAGCTTCTTCAAACTCCTGTTGAAACTCGTCGAATTCTTTTTTCCAGGGCTCTTTGCTGTATCCCCACAAACCCTCGGCCAACAACTGCTCCCCCAGCTCGAATTCAGCTTTTACCTGGGGTAGGGCAGCCTCGTTACCCTCATCCCAAAGTGCCTGGGCATAAAACAGGTGGTTGAGCGGATGCCCTGGATGTTCCTTGGCCGCCTTTTCCAGCAGTTCCAGCGCCTTGTCGCGGTCGCCGATGCCATTGGGCCAAGCCGGGGCTTTGAGATAAAGCGTCCCCAGAAGGCGCAGCGGCCCGCCGTCGTCAATGTCCGGGCTCAAGGCCAGCGCCTGTTTCATCTCGCCCTCCAGCCGACCAAGGTTCTCCATGGCCACGGTGATGTGTTCGCGCACCGCCAGGCCGAGGTTAGCCGCCAGGTAGTAATGAACCGCCCCGTCACCGCCGCCACCTTGCTCCAAGGCGGCTTCGGCAAAGCCCACACCCTCGGTGGCCAGCTTCTCGCGTGTTTCCTGGTTGGCTTCGCGTTCCGCCAAATGTAGGCATAGGCGGCTACCTAGCGAGGTGCGGCGCACCGCCGGGTCTTGGGTGTCGCGCAGGACAGTCAGCGAGCAGGCCAGGGTATGGGTGTCGCTCAAGGGGCTGAGTTGGCTTTGATTGGCGACCAACAAAGCGGCGGTCTGCTTGGGGCAGTCGGAGAGTCGGTCGAACTGGACATGATCGCGCTGGAGTCCGGCGCAGCCGGTAAGGAATGCCAGTATAGAAACGGTAGGAAGAAGTCGTGCTTTGCGCAAGTCTTTATTTCCCCTCAGCCCACAGTTTAACCATGGGCTCGAACACAGCCGCGTCCACGGTGACGAAGGATTCGACCCCAAACAACTCGCATAGTTTTTTGCCCTCGGTGTCGGTACACATCCCCTCCAGCGCCTTGCCGAAGCGGGCGCGTTCTTCCGTAGTGGTGGTAGCGCTGTTGGCTACCACCCCCATCAGCGGGATTTCCTCGGACGTGAAGACAGCTTCAAGAGGTGTCTCCATATGAAGCGAGGTGAGTCCGCCGAATTGTTGCTCGTTCAAAATGACGGCATCCAGTTCCCCTTTGTCCAAAGAGCGCAACGCTCGGATGGCCTGATTGGACGTTTTTAGGACAAAGAAACTGGCGGGGTCGTATTTCCCGGCAAAAATGATCTTGCCGATGAAGGACTGTTCTTCCAATACCGTGCCGCCCAGGGTTTTGCCTTTCAGCTCGTCCAGGCTCTTGCACTTGTCCTTCTGGGCCATTACCCGGTAACGCTCGCTGGTGCGGCCTTTGATCTTGGGCTGTACCACCGGCACCAAATTGTGCCGAGGGCGCAGTTCCAAATAGAGGCCCAAGGAGGCGATGGCGAACTTGGGATTTTTTTCGGCCATCTGTTTCCTGCATTCGTCCGATTTGGTGGTGAACAGGCTATTGAAGCTGTTCTCCTGCCACTGGCCGATGCGTTCCACCACCCGCAGCATGGAACTCATCGCCTCGTTGGCATCCTTGGCATTGACGGATCCACCGGGGTAGCACACCACAATCATTTCGGGATTGGGTGCGGCGTTTGCGGTGAAGGGCGCCAACAGGCTGGCAATAATAATGAGGTAAGTTTTTCGCATTATGGTTTTCTCTTGGAATCAAGTAACTGTCCGATGGCCGGGGCCACGACGAGGGTTGCGGTCAGGCAGCACAACAGTCCGATAGTGATGCTCACGCCCAGGGAGGATAGGCCCCGGTAGCTGGCCAGGGTGATGGCGCCCAGGCCAGCCAATTCGGTGCCGGCGGCCAGCCCGATCACCTTGCCGGCGGTTAGGCTGACTTGCAAGGGGGTGTGGCCCTTCAATTCACCCCAGCGATAGCTGAACCACACGCCGTAATCTACCGCCAACGCAATCACCAGCGGCAAGGCGACGATGTTGGCGAAATTGTAGCGAATGCCGCCCAATGCCATCAGCCCCAGCATCCAGCCGCCACCGATCAGCAAGGGCAGCGCCGCCAGCGCGAAGCCGCGCACACTGCGCGTCGCCGCCATGACCCAGAGTAGGCACAGCGCCAGGGCCAACTGCGTGCCGCGAGTGAAACTTTCCACCACTGCCTTGGAAAACACCTGGTGCGTGGTCGGAAAGCCGGTCGCTTCCGGCGAGACGCTATACACGTCCTTTATCAGTGCGTCGAGGTTGCCGGGATCGTACACGGTTTTTGCCGGGAAGGCGTAGACCACGATGCTGCCATCAGCGCCAAAGAAGCGGTCGCGCAGGGCTGGCGGCAACTGCTCCGGGGTTAGGGGCTGGACCTGCCGCCAGGCATCGATGACTTTGATCCCGACATCCGCTCCGGACAACAATGCGCGCAAGAAGCTCTCGCTACGCACCCGGCCCTGTTCGCCGTCTGCGGCAAGTTTAGCCGAGATGGCCGAAAGCTGCCCACGCACTTTCTCCAAACTCTCGACCAGTTTGGAATGTCCGGCGGAGAATGCCTGCTCCTGGGCTTCGTCGATGATGGCGGCGCTGTTTTCCAGCACTGCCCGTAACAACTCGAATGATTTTACGGACAAGCCGATCCGATCGAGTTCGGCGACCTGTTTGGCGTAGTCAGTCCGGGCGAACGACTCGCCGATGCTCACGGCTTTGTGGAGGCGTTCGTCGGTGTCAGCAGGAAACAGGCTGGCCAGCGACTGCGCCTGGGCAATCGTTTTGAGTTTGCCCGCCTCGCTGGTGATCCGCCGGGCCTCGGCCATGTCCTTGGCGGTGAAAATGATGACTTCGGCCTGGTAGTCGCTCTCCGCCACCATGCGGCGTTGATAATAGGCCGCCTGGGAATCTTTGGGCAACATGGCCAGCAGATCGTAGTCAAAGGGAATAGTGAGGCCCTTCACCCCGCCGAAGACAGCGCAGCCTATGGCCAGCATGACGAGGGTCACCGCAACGGGTATAGGAAACCGACCCCTCACCCCCGACCCCTCTCCCCTAGGGAGAAGGGAGAAAGCGGAAGTCGGCGGAGGGATGTCTCTAAGCTTGGGCGGCAGCAAGGCGTAGAGCGCGGGCTGGACTATCCAGGTGCTGATCAGGATCATCAGTACGCCTTTGGCCGCCACCACGCCCAGTTCGGCGAAGCCGGGGAATTCGACCGTGGCCAAGGCTCCGAAGATCAGCAGCGAGGCGCCGCCCGCCGTCAGAACCGCTATAAAGGATGAGCCGATGCCCGTCCCGATGGCTTCCACCAAAGGCCTGCCTGCCCGGCGCTCCTCGGCTATGCGCGAGGAGGTGAAGATGCCGTAATCCGCCCCAAGGCCGAACAGAATGGCGATAAAGGCGGCGGTAATAATGGTCAGGTGGCCGACGGTGACCAGGGCTAGGCCCAAACTCCACAGCACACCGAGCCCCATAGGGATGAAAATCAACGCGGCCCAGCGTACGCTGCGCACCACCAGCAGGATCAATGCGGCGATCAGGCCGGCGGCGGTGAATATCACCAAGGTAATATCCTTACGGATATTGACGTATTCCTCGTACTCCATGGCCGGTAATCCGGTCAGACCCACGGTGGGCGGAGTGCGTCCGGAGGTTTTGGCTTGTTCGGCCAAGGCCGCCGACACCTGCTTGACCTTGTCGACGAAGGGGCCAAGGTTCCCGAAATCCCCCGAAGGGTTTTTCGGGTGGACGAACAAAAACAGCATCCGCCCGTCGCGCGAGGCAAAGTAGCCGCCGGCCATGCCGCCAGCCCCGTTTTTGACCAATAACCGATTCCAGTCCAGGCTGGCGGGCGCTGTTTCGGCGGACAGCCAGCGCTGCCACTCTTCCAGGAAAAACGCCGCCAGGTTCAGGCTTGCTTCGGCGGTTTGCAGATCGGTGTCCGTCCCGCCCAGCGGCGGGTGGTCTTTGCTCCAACTCAACGCTTTGCGCAGGTTTTCTTCCATCCCGTCGCCTGGGATGGGTTGGTTCGCCATCGCAGCAAGCTTGTCCAAACCCTCGGTCGGCATCAGCAGATAGGAGTGATCCAGGAAAAACGCCATGTCGAGACGGGAGGTCGCCTGGCCGATCTCAGGCTCTGCCCGGAGCTTGGCGGCTAGATCGTTGGCAAAGGACTCCAGTTCATTGCGGGGTGCGCCTTCCAAGACCACCACCAGATCCGAGGCGGCTCCGAAATTTTTCAAGAAATTGTTGAAGCGCTTTGCCACCGCAGTGTTCTGGGGAAGCAGCGCCTGCCGCGAGGTGTGGATCGGGAGTTGCGCTGTCGCCCAACTGGCTAGAATCGACAGCGCCAAGGCTATCCCCAATATCCAGCCAGGGTTTCGGGCAAAGCATTCGGCGAGCTTGGCGGCGCGTCGGGTGATTTTCATAGGCGGGGATTCAGTTAATCAATCCGCGTAAACAGCCTGCGCCGCTTCTTTCCTGGCCAGATACTCTTCCCACTTGCGCGCACTAAGACGTTGGAACATCGGCACAACGGGATTGAGTTCGATGGGCGGGGCATCCCAGTGAGTTTCGTAGCCTAGCAGCTCTGCTTCCAGGGCGATGCCGTCTTCTTCGAGTATGGGCTTGAACACCAGAGGCTTGGCGATATTCAGCACCATTTGGGTCAGCCACTTCGGGGTTTTCATGGAAATCAGCGGAATCTTCAGGGCATCGAAATAAAACAGGAAAAACACCCGCGTAATCCGCTCGTTGATGGGCAGCATAAACGACCAATTCTTGATGCTATCGCCCGTGTTGGTCCATTGGTAGGGATATTCGTAGCACAGCTCGATGGAACGCGTATTGACCCGTTTGCGATCAACGAAAATCCCAGAAATCCGTCCGCCAGCCATATAGGCATCGTAAGTCAGGTAAACCTTATCGTCATCGGCCTCGTGGCGGGTTAGTTTAGCATCGATGAAAGGCTGATATTTGCGGTGCAAGAAAGCATGGGAGAAATCGCAAATATTTTCGATCACCATGGAATGGTGAGTGCGCCAAGTGTAATCCACAGCAAAGCCGGCCCAAGTGTTATCCCCGGTGAGTTCCGGTATTTCCGGTATCTTGCGTTCGCCAACCAGTTCCGGGTCGCCGGGGAACAACCAGATCAGTCCATAGCGGACTTGTACGGGATAAGTCCGCAATCGGCTTTTGATGAGCGGCTTGCCGAAGCTGTCATGGGTGTAGTCCTCCAGCAAGCCTTCCTTGTTGTAGGCCCAGCCATGATAGCCGCAACGCAGATTGCACTTATCCACCGCACCGTGGGTGAGCTTGAGCTGGCGGTGCAGACAGCGGTTCCGCATAGCCGCAAGTTCGCCGTCTTCGCCCCGATAAAGGGCAATAGAGGTATTCCAAAAAGTCACCTCTTTCACCTGGCCTTTTTTAATGGCACTGTCGTATTCCACCACATACCAACGATCGTGATCTAATCCGGCAGCACGGGCCTTTTGCCGAGAATTCCTGGCTTCCGAAAAGGCGGGGGGCGGGGCTTTCGTCTGTGCGTTGTTCATCTTCGGAACTCCAGTTCGTGGTTAAGCAGGGTTGGATTGTTTACTTGGCCGGGACGATCAAGCCCCTACGCACGAAATCTACGTAAGCTTCCCGCACCGCTTGGGACAATTGGGTGGGCTGGTAGCCCAATTCTTGTTTTGCCTTGTCGTGGTCAGCCTGTCGCCGCATCCGGAGTAAACGCACTGCGGCCGGCGTGAAGCGCCGGGGCAAGTTGGGAAATACCCGATACCAGGTCTTGTCGGTCACTTCGGCCAGAGTGGCCATTAGCAACGGCGGCAGCCGTAGCCTAGGCAATGGGCGACTGGTGACCTCCCGAAACAGCGACATCAGATCATCCACGCTGGCATAGGCAGTGCTAATTATGTATTTCTGCCCGGAACGCCCATGCCGCATGGCTAAAACATGCCCTTCGGCGATATCGCGGCTGGATACGAACTCGAAGCCTCCGGGAATGTAGGCACACAGACAGCCGTGGGCGTAATCAATGAGTACGCGACCCATGCGCGAGGGTGCATAATCGTGGGGACCGACGATAGCGCAGGAAGTGGCGACTACCACGTTGAGGCCGTCGGCGTGGGCCTTGAGACATTCATGCTCGGTGAGATGCTTGGTAAAGCCGTAGGGCAGATGGCGTTCGAAGGGATAGAACGGCATGCCCTCGTGGCTGGAACAATTGGGCTCGTAGCCGGTGGCGCTCAGCGATCCCGACACCACGACCTTGTCGATGCTGTGCTGCTTGGCCGCCTGGAGAACATGGATGGTACCGCGGACGTTGGTATCGAATATTTCGCGCTTATGGGCCGCGTTACCTTCGATAGTCGAAACCAGAGCGGCGCAATGATAAACGCGGGAGCAACCGCGCACAGCAGCAGAAACATCCTCACTGTTGCGAAGGTCGGCAAACACACGCTCCACGTCCAGTCCATCGAGTGCCCCATTGTCGCGTCCGGAGCGCATCATCACTCGAACTTGCTCGCCATCGGCGAGCAGGCGGCGAACCAAGTTAGCACCAAGGTGCCCTGTGGCCCCTGTAACCAGTGTGATACCTATGCTCATAGCCTTAATCCGGGGAGGTGACAACCAGAATGGAGCCAATAGAGCAGGCTGAAGAGTTCGGATTTCATGGCACCCGCTTTAACAAGCTATCTGAAAAAACATCATAGGCATTTTGCAATGCCGGTATTATGACCATAACAATTCGAACCATATTTTCGGAAATCGACGTTAATATATCGAAATCCTATGCCAAACGGCAAAAATTATTGAACCACGAGAGGTACGCCCAATAATCCAGAGTTTCGGTAAAACCAACCATATATGTTTAATCTTTTCAGGGAAATAATAAAGCGTGGATCAACTCCGAAGTGCAGACTAAGTAATCATGCTGAGTCTTGCTAGGTTTCGGCAAAATAATACCGCCTGATGTTTTTTATAGTTTAGGGTTTTTCGAGGGCGATGATTGAGCTTATTCATCACTTCTTGAAACTTGTCATTGCCCATATTCTCAAAACAGCAACCTTTTGTAAAGTATTGCCGTATTCTTGTTGCCGTATAATCCACTGGTATTTTCGTTTCAGTCTTTTGACCGTAGGATATACAACACTCCGAAAATATCATATAACCCTCTTAAATTATGTTTATGGGTGTAAGCGTTTCAATCAATAGAGTCAGAAAGCAAAGCGCAATGGGAAACGCCCAATTCCTTGGGCAGGCCGAACATATACACCAGACCAATGGCTAGATCGCCCAACCCCAAGGGCACGGCAATCAGGCCCAGATCGCCGAAAAGACCGGCGGGAATGAGCAACAACGCGGCGATGTAACGGAGTATCGATTCCCAATAAACGAATGAAGCGCGATGGCGCAAATCCCGCGATGCCAGAATCAGCGCCACACTGGTGTAGGCTAAAAAGCCTGCGACCAGCCAGCCCCATAAAGGCGCAGGAACATTCAAGCCCAGCCATCGATAAACAGGTGGAAAGGTCAATGTTAGTGCCAGCCCGGCGTTGTAAATGCCTGACCAGAAAATAAAGGGTGTCATCTTGAAGGACATAGGGGTCTTCTCCAAATTTAGGGTGACTTTAATGTTTTATCGTTACTATGCGGGAGTATGACTGTCATAAAGCTAAGGTTCGTAGGAGTAAGCCATACCCGCGAGCGGTGCGGGTTAACGCCCGCAATTGCCAGGACGGCGTGGGCGCGACCAGAAAACAACAGGCCCTTACTTGCTTACCGGTCGCTGCAATTGCTCCATCACCTGATCTATGGTGAAGCTCGCCGCCTTCTGGCGTGGAGGAAATTTCTTGAACGTCGCCAGAAATTTCCCAACATAGGTTTGCGCCGGCAACAACAGGAAAATATGGTCGAGATACCAGTCCCAGTAGGTATTCGAGGTGATACTCGCTTTTTCGTAAGGGTCGGTGCGCAAGTTGTAGAGCCACGGAATCCGGGTCTTCACGAACGGTTCACCCCAGATGGCCAGGGTACCCTGTTCCCGTTGCTGGGCGAACACGACCTTCCAGTTGTCGTAGCGCAATCCGGTCAAATCGCCATCGTCGGAGAAATAGAAAAACTCCTCGCGTGGGCTCTTGGCTACCTGCCCAGTCAGGTACGGAAGCTGATTGTAGCCGTCCAGGTGGACTTTGAAGCCCTTGTAGCCATCGAGCAACTTCGCCTTGATATCAGGCACGCCAGCCGCTGCCAACAATGTTGGCGCCCAATCGAGGTGGGAAATGATGTCGTTGGAGACTGTCCCCGGCTTGATCTTGCCGGGCCAGCGCACCATTGCAGGAACGCGGTAGGCACCTTCCCAGTTGGTGTTCTTCTCGCTGCGGAACGGTGTCATGCCGGCATCGGGCCAGGAGTTCATGTGCGGCCCGTTGTCAGTGCTGTACATAACGATGGTGTTACCGGCGATGCCCAGTTGGTCGATCTTGTCGAGTACGGTGCCGACGTTCTTGTCGTGATCGATCATCGCATCGTGATACGGGCTTTGCCAACGCCCTGCTTGCCCAATACTTTCAGGTTTGGGATGAGTGCGGAAATGCATATGGGTAAAGTTGACCCAGACGAACATCGGCTTGTCGGCCTTGGCCTGCTTTTCGATGAATTTGGCGGCGCGGGCGGCGGTATCGTCATCGATGGTCTCCATGCGTTTTTTGGTAAGTGGGCCGGTGTCCTCAATCTTGCCGTCGGCAAAGCTGTGGATAACCCCACGCGGCCCGAATTTCTTGCGGAATTCGGGGTCTTTCGGATAATCGGGAAGCTCCGGCTCCTCCTCGGCATTTAAATGATAGAGGTTGCCGTAGAACTCGTCGAAGCCATGATTGGTGGGCAGGAATTTGTCCTTGTCGCCCAAGTGGTTCTTGCCAAACTGGCCAGTGGCGTAGCCTTGCGCTTTCAGCAACTCGGCGATGGTCGGATCTTCCTCCTGGAGCCCTAGATCCGCCCCCGGCATTCCTACTTTGCTGAGGCCGGTACGGAACACGCTCTGGCCGGTGATGAAGGCGGAGCGGCCAGCAGTGCAGCTTTGTTCGGCATAGTAATCGGTAAAAATGACGCCTTCGTTGGCGACGCGGTCGATATTAGGCGTCCGGTAACCCATCATCCCTTTTGAATATGAACTGACATTGGACTGGCCGATGTCGTCGCCCCAGATAATGACGATGTTGGGTTTCTTGTCCGCAGCTTGGGCGGTTGACACAAAAAAACAAGCGGTCAATGCGATAAGCACTATTGCCGCAGGATGAAACAGGTGTTGCCGCTGGTCTATTGGATGCATGGCATCTCTCCTTAATTTGATTAAAATATGGTTAACCCCAAGATAAACTTATTTGTCTCCCTATTGAGTAGATAATTTATTCTAACTTAAATCTAACGGCCTATGTTAGCCTATTCAGCTTAGCCTTGGTTTACTGAGAGTTTTGCAAGAGGCTCAACTGACAACTGGATAAAATGGTTTGCCAAATTAGAAACTTAGCAGGAAAAAATGATGAAAAGTCCAACACTACTTATTTTTATTTTATTTACCGGCTGTGCATCCATTGTTTATAAGGCCACGGACTTTGAAAGCTTATACGGCCTTTCTGCACCTAAGCAGCGGCTGCTTACGCCAGAGGAAGTCAGCCTCAGCCAGCAACAGCATAAGGCCTCCTTTTATAAAGACATCAAGCCCATACTGGACTCACGTTGTGTGGCTTGTCATGGCTGTTATGATGCGCCTTGCCAATTAAAGCTAGGTTCTATAGAAGGGATTGACCGAGGCGCAACCAAGCAAATGGTCTATGATTCTGCCCGCTTGAAGGCAGCTGATCCTACTCGGCTTTTTACCGATGCCACAGATACAGCGGACTGGAGGCAAAAAGACTTTTATCCGGTGTTAAATGAACGCAGCGATTCAACAGTAGCTAATCTCGATAATTCGGTTTTGGCTAAATTAATTGAATTAAAACGCCTTAATCCTCAGCCCGTATCAGGAAAACTGGGCAAGGATTATGACCTGGAAATTGATCGCACCTTGCAATGCCCCACGGTAGAAGAATTCCCTAAATTCCAATATGAACATCCCAAGTGGGGAATGCCTTACGCCATGCCCGGCTTTCCCCTGAAAGAAGAATATACCGTAATGCAGTGGCTACAGGAGGGCGCAAAAGTTGAGCCACTGCCGCCCTTATCAAGCCGGTCAGTTGCCGCTATAGTAAAATGGGAAAGTTATTTCAATGGCTCCACCCCCAAACAGAAACTCGTTTTCCGTTATATTTATGAGCACCTTTTTATAGGTCATCTGCATTTCAAGGGACATCCTGATAATGAGTTTTTTCAGTTAGTCCGCTCTAAAACAGCTTCAGGCCAGCCTATAAAAGAAATTAATACAGTCCGGCCTTATGATGATCCAGGCATAGGCGGTTTTTATTATCGTTTACGACCCGTTACCGAAACGATTGTCGACAAGACCCATTTTGTCTACGAATTAAGCGACCAGAAGATGCAACGCTATGATGATCTGTTCTTTAAGACCGATTATGAAGTAACAGCATTACCATCCTATCAACCCGAAGTTGCCGCCAATCCATTTAAAGCTTTTATTGAACTCCCCGTTCCTTCCAAGTTTAGATTTTTACTGGATGATGCGGAATATTTTGTCACTGGATTCATAAAAGGCCCTGTGTGCCGTGGCGAAATCGCAACAGAGAGCATCAGGGACCAGTTCTGGGTTGTTTTTACACAGCCTGGTAAATTTTATCCAAAAGAAGTGGCTAAGGCCTTGGCTGACAATAACCAGATTTTAGGTTTGCCCGGAGAAGAAGCGGACAAAATCGGCTTGTTCGGCTTCACCAAATATGATGATTTCGGTAAACAATACCTCAAAAAGAAAGATGATTTTATTAATCAAGTCCTTCTAAAAAATCAAGGTTATAGTCTGGAAAATATCTGGGACGGAGAGGGGAATAATCAAAATGCGGCGCTTACCATTTTCAGGCATTACGACAGTGCAACCGTTACGAAAGGCCTTATTGGCGACACTCCGTTAACGGCTTGGGTGGTTGATTACCCGATTTTTGAACGGCTGCATTATGTATTGGTCGCCGGTTTTAATATTTATGGCACGGCGGGACACCAGATAGCCAGCCGAACCTATATGGATATATTGCGCCAGGATGGAGAAGATAACTTTTTACGCTTTATGCCGGCTATGGAACGGCAGGCTATTTATGACAGCTGGTATATGGGCAAAGATGGTTTGCGTACGGCTGATGCTTTATTCAGCATCGGTCATGAAACGCAGGTTAAATACCAAACCACAGATTATAAGAAGGAATTTTTTGAACAGATCAGACAACGATTGGGCAAAGCCTCAAGTGCAGTGGATAGCATTAACCGGTGTCAGCAAGATACTTGCATCAGGGCGAATACAACACAAGTTCAGCAGCGAGTGGATAGTGAAATACGCAAGCTCGCAAAATTAAAAGGGCATGAATTAGGCGCGTTTCCGGAAATGTCCCTGCTCCGGGTAAAAACAGGCGATCCTGAGGGAGACCTAGTCTATACCCTGTTAATCGACAAGGCTTATAGCAATATATCAAAAATGTTATCTGAAGGTTCCCGCCGACTGCCTGAAAACGACAGGATTACTATTTTTCCGGGTTTTATCGGCAGCTATCCAAACTTTTTCTTTAGTGTAGAGGAAAAACAATTAGCCGAAGTTGTTAATATGATTCGTAATGCCAGGACTGAAATCGATATAGATCACATCTACAGTAAATTTGGTGTACGCCGCACCAATCCTGAAATCTGGCAACAAGCAGATTGGTTTAACGAACAACATAAAGTATACAGAGGCCTGGAAGCGGGACTGCTGGATATGAGTCGCTATGATAATTTGTAATCCTGATTACATATAAGTTTCAGCCAAATGAGGCGCTTGCAAAAAGCATGTATGAGTTGATTTACCCTACAAAGCTTCAATTGACTTTAGCTTGACGGTGTTCTTGAGTTATAGTCCTTACTGGACTTGCCCTACATAAAACTCTATTCACAAGGAGTAAAGACAATGTCAATTTCCATGTACCAAGCATCTATTCCTCATTTTGTCCGAATGCTGGGCAATTTATCTTTGATACTCGACAAAACCAGCGTTCACGCAGAGGCGAAGAAAATCGATCAGGCTGTCTTTATCAACGCACGACTGGCACCTGATATGTATCCGTTGAGCCGACAAGTACAGATCGCGGCCGATATGGCGAAGGCTTGTGCCGCCCGACTTGCAGGGATCGAAGTGCCGCGTTATGAAGATAACGAAACCACGTTAGCTGACTTGCGGGCTCGAATCGCCAAGACCATCGCTTTTTTGCAAAGTGTCAATGTCGATCAAATTAACGGCAGCGACGGGCGAACGGTCACGATAAAAATGCACGACAAAGAAATTGTTTATTCAGGCCAGCATTATTTGCTTGAAATCGTGATTCCCCATTTCTATTTTCACGTCACCACAGCCTACGCCATACTCCGGCATCACGGCGTTGAACTAGGGAAAAGTGACTACATCAACAATGAATAAGCGGGGTTTTGCGTACAACCTCACTTCCTGAGTGGCTTAACAAGCCCCCAGAGGTTTCAAAGCCCTTGAAAATCTGCAATCAAATCAGCCTTCAGCGTAAATAGTCCAATTAAGGCGGATAGGGCGGTTCGACAACTCGGACAAAAGATATTCCTCAGCCTTGTTCTGGGAAGAAACGGTGACATGTACCTCTTCTATTGTTACTGAGCTAATGTGGGCTTAACACTTAGAGCTTATCCGAAAATAACTTGATAAATTCTATATAGTTGTGAAAGAATTGCAATCAATTGCTTTACTAAAGGTTGCCATTCGTTGAAAAGACCACAAAGCCGGAAAGTTCCCGATGCTTTTTGGGTGCGCGTGGAGCGGCTGACAC
>NZ_JBKKBJ010000239.1:0-31197 GCF_046714055.1 Methyloglobulus sp.
GATTGGCCAATATCCCGAACTCAAACGGGCACTGGCGTTGCTGACCGGCATCAAGGGCATCGCCGAAACCAGCGCCATTGCGCTCATGGGCGAACTCCTGTTGCTGCCGCCAGGCCTGTCGCATCGGGAATGGGTGAAGTTTGCAGGGCTTGACCCCTAAGGCCTTCGGTTCCGGCAAGAGCGTACACAAGAAAACGCGGCTGTCGAAAGCCGGCAACCGCCATATCCGTTCGGGCCTGCACATGCCGGCCTTGAGCGCCAAACAACACGACCCGCACGTCAAGGCGTATTTCCAGCATTTAGTCGAGAACGGCAAGAAACCGCTACAGGCCGTGTGCGCGGTCATGCGCAAACTGCTCCACGCTATCCACGGGATGTTGAAACGCGACAAGCCTTTCGACAACACCCGTTTTTATGCGATTCCGGCTTGCGCCGGATAATAAAAAAATCAGCGAAATTTGGTTGACTTTGAACAGAGTATCTACACCACTGCCTGTGTAAGACGGCGCAAATGCCGTAGCCGCATTAAACTGCACGAGAGTTAGGCGATGATGCCAGATTCTGTTGTTCCGAAGTTTGTTGCCTACATTTTAAGTTGGCTTCTCGTTTGGCAATCAAAGCCTTGGCTGCATCCGAACCAATGTGGGTTTCGCCGCGTAGCTTAGCCAGTTCCATCTGTTTTTCTCGCTCGGTGAAACGAAGCTTCTGCTCCGGCGTTTTTTTGCCGTAACAATGCGGGCAACTGACCCCTTTTTCGTAAGTATCGTTCGCTTTGTCAGCTTCAGTAATAGGCATACGACAGGCGTTACACTGGTCGTAATGCCCTTTTTCCAGTTTGAGGTTAACCGTTACCCGCTCATCAAAAACAAAACATTCGCCTTGCCACAAGGTTTCTTGTTCAGGCACTTCTTCCAGATACTTAAGGATGCCACCTTTGAGATGGTAGACTTCCTGAAAGCCCTGTTCTTTTAGGAAAGCCGTGGATTTTTCGCAACGAATGCCACCGGTGCAAAACATGGCAACTTTTTTATGCTGCCCGGGATCGAGATGTTCCTTCACATATCGGGGGAACTCGCGAAAACTCTCCGTGTTTGGGTTGATGGCATTTTTAAACGTACCAACCTTATATTCGTAATCGTTGCGCGTATCAATGAGCAGGACATCAGGATCCAAGATCAGTTGGTTCCATTCTTTAGGATCGACGTAAGTACCCGCTACCCGTTTAGGGTCAATGCCTTCAACACCCATCGTGACTATTTCATTTTTGAGCTTGACCTTAGTGCGATTAAAGGGAGGTATGTCTGTGCAGGATTCCTTATAGTCGATTTCAGACAGGCGAGGGTCTGTTCTCAACCAATTGAGTAAGGTATCAATAGCCTGGCGTGAACCCGCCACCGTGCCATTGATGCCTTCACGGGCGAGCAGGAGCGTTCCCCTGATCTGGTTACAGTCCATAACATCAAACAAAGGCTGCCGTAATTGCCCATAATCCGGCAAGGCAACAAATTTATACAGGGCACAGACAATTATTTGGGACATGTGTAGATTTTTCTGGGTAAAGCCGGGGTAGAAAACAGGGCGATAATTGCAGCACTTAATGCGTTCAGATTTGCGATTGCAGATAATTTTGTATGCCGATTTTACCGATCAACTCAAACTGCGACTCCAGCCAATCAACATGTTCTTCTTCATTTTCAAGGATATGTTGAAAAACTTCCCTGGAAATGTAGTCTTTGACCTGCTCGCAGTAAGCGATGGCCTCTTTGAGAGGCGGAATGGCTTCGAGTTCCAGTTTCAAATCGCAACGGAGCATTTCTTCTGGATTTTCACCAATCATCAATTTGCCCAGATTTTGCAGATTGGGCAGCCCTTCAAGAAAAAGGATACGCTCAATCAACTGGTCGGCATGTTTCATTTCATCGATGGATTCGTGGTATTCCTTCTCATTGAGCTTGCCAAATCCCCAATTCTTGTACATCCTGGCATGTAAAAAGTACTGGTTTACCGCAGTCAGTTCATTGGTAAGTGCTTTATTAAGGAATTCAATAACTTTAGAGTCACCTTTCATCACACTATCTCGCAAAGCTGGTTAAGCTGCGAGTATAGATGGATTTGCCGGATTTTGCATCAAGGATTGTTTGCAGTAATGATTTTGGTTATGGCTATGGTTGTCTAGCAGTTCTTTTACCTGGGGATTGCATTTGCCGCAGTCGCCACCTACGCCCAGGCATTTGAACAATTCGCGGCGCGAACTCACGCCCTCGTTAATGGCAAGCTTTATCTGGGTATCCGTCACTGCCTTACAAACGCATACGTACATCATTAATTTCCTGAATAGCCATGTGTTATGCTAATAATAACAATTCTCATTAAAAAAGCAAGATGCGCCACGAAATATTTTTGATTACTTTGTCACAAAATGACAGAAAATTAAGGAAAACTCACCGTGAAATTTTTTGCAACAACTCAGGTCAATTATTTAACATCACTATAATTAGATAGATTTTGTTTGATTAAGGCAAAATCTCTTCTACTCTGATTCTCTTGCAGTGAATCAAATTGCCTGTTTTGATAAGGCACCCAAAGATTTTTTATTACTACAACCCCATGACCAGCAATAGAAATTATCTCAGCCCATTACCCAGTTATTCTCGCCGAAAATTCCTTAAAGGCTTGATCAACAGCTGTGTGTTGTTAATTTCAATGCCTTATATTAAACCAGCAAAAGCACAGGCGAATGCTCAAGCCATTCCTGTGCTAAGTGGTACAGAATTTGACCTGACCATCGCCCATACGCTAGTGAATATTACCGGTACAGGACGGCTTGCCACGACCATTAACGGGACTGTGCCCGGGCCTACTTTGCATTGGCGGGAAGGCGACATCGTCACGTTACGGGTTAGAAATCTGCTGCACGAAGAAACCTCGCTGCATTGGCACGGAATTATCTTGCCCTACCAGATGGATGGCGTGCCTAAAATCAGTTTTAATGGCATCGCTCCGGGAGAAACGTTTACTTACCGATTCAAAATTCAGCAGTCCGGCACATACTGGTATCACTCACATTCCGAGATGCAGGAACAAACCGGATTGTATGGCGCCATCGTCATTGATCCGGCAATGCCGGAAACTATCCAGGCTGACCGTGATTATGTGGTGTTAATGTCCGATTGGACGGATGAAGACCCTATGGCGGTATTTGCCAAGCTCAAAAAAGAAAGTGCCTATTACAACCTCAATCAGCCTACTGCCCTCGATTTTTTCAGGGATGTGGCTGACGAGGGGCTTCGTTCAGCCTTCGAGAAGCGGCATATGTGGAATATGATGCGGATGAACCGAACCGACTTGGCGGATATTTCCGCATCAACCTATACGTATCTGGTGAACGGAAAAACCAGTGCGGATAACTGGCTGGGCTTATTCAAGCCGGGTGAGAAAGTCCGGCTGCGGTTTATCAATGCGTCGGCACAATCATTTTTCGATGTACGGATTTCCGGCCTTAAAATGACCGTCGTGCAGGCGGACGGGCAAAATGTCGATCCGGTAACAGTTGATGAGTTCCGTATCGGCCTGGCGGAAAGTTACGATGTAATTGTTTCTCCCGACGAAAGCGCATATACCATTTTTGCCCAGTCTATGGATCGTACCGGTTATGTTCGGGGTACATTGGCAACGCAACTGGGGTTGTCATCACCCGTCCCTGAGTTAGAAAAGCCGGAACCGCTGACTATGGAAGATATGATGGGCGCTATGGATCATAGTGCTATGAATCATGCCATGCACAACATGGCAGATATGGAGGATATGCAAAAAACAGGCAAGCCAACTGTCCGCGCCCATCACGCCAGCACTGAGTTTGGCGCAAGCGTAGACATGCGGATCGATACGCCGCGCACTAACCTGGACGATCCTGGTATTGGTCTAAGGAACAATGGTCGCAAGGTTTTAACGTATGCGGATTTACGCACCATTGGTGGTGCGCTTGATGCCAGGCCGCCAACAAGGGAGATTGAGTTGCACCTCACCGGCAATATGGAACGCTATACCTGGTCATTCGACGGCTTGGAATACAGTGAATCCAAACCGATCCGTTTCCGTCATGGTGAACGGTTGCGGGTGATTCTGGTCAATGACACCATGATGGCTCATCCTGCGCATTTGCATGGCATGTGGAGCGAGCTTGAAACTCCGGAAGGGCAATTTCAGGTGCGTAAACATACTGTCGTGGTTCAGCCCGCGCAGCGGGTCACTTTTCTGGTCACCGCCGATGCGCTTGGACGCTGGCCGTTACATTGCCATCTGTTCTACCATATGCACGCAGGGATGTTTCAGGAAGTGGTGGTGTCTTGAGTGTTACAAATGTCTTCCCTCATAGTTTGGTGAAAGCAGTTTTCGTAGGCCTAATCATGATATTTTCCAATGCCTGGACTGGAGAACCAGAATCGAGCAGAATGGGCTTGATGTCAGGCAAAAGTATGGGTCACGCCGAAATGATGTCTCACGAGCTTATGGCTAATGCCCAGACTAAAGGACACTTAGGCCACAGTTTAATGTCTGGGCAAGACGCACCTGTCCCAACAGCTAACCGGGATCCCCATGCCTATACCGGTGGCCAAGATTTCAGCGGCTTATCGAAACCCAAGATGGGGGATGAGGACTATCTGGGTTCGATAATCGTTGACCGCCTGGAAGCGGTTAGCGCACGGAGTGATTTCTCAATGACTTACGATTGGCAGGCTTGGTTTGGTCAGGACTATAACCGCATAGTCGTCAGGGCAGAAGGGGAAATTGATGACGGGACATTCAAGAATGCCCGCAACGAATTGCTCTGGGGACATGCCCTGACCGCGTATTGGGATACACAACTGGGGGTACGTTATGATAGCGGCTTGGGAGCTGACCGGGTCTGGGGAGCTTTCGGCGTACAAGGCTTTGCCCCCTATTGGATATATATAGAAGCGACAGCTTACGTCGGCGAGCAAGGCCGCACGGCATTTCGTCTCGAAACGGAATATGATGTGCTGGTCACCCAAAAGCTTATCCTCCAACCCCGCATCGAA
The DNA here is from genome assembly GCF_046714055.1 of Methyloglobulus sp. Taxonomy (GTDB): domain Bacteria; phylum Pseudomonadota; class Gammaproteobacteria; order Methylococcales; family Methylomonadaceae; genus Methyloglobulus. The sequence continues at coordinate 5,061 of NZ_JBKKBJ010000239.1, forward strand.
ATGAACTTTTATAGCCAACGTGACCCCTCCCGTTTGGTCAGTAGCGGCTTATCCAATATTGAAGCTGGTTTACGGTTGCGCTATGAAATCTACCGTGAACTTGCGCCCTATATAGGCATAGAGTGGGCGAGCACATTCGGTACGTCCGCAGACACTATCCGGGTTGGGGGCAGAAAAGCAGAAGAAACCCGGTTTGTTGCCGGGGTGCATTTTTGGTTTTAAAGGAATCTGCGGTTAAGCTCTTAGAATCTCAGGACGAACGGTAACGGGTTGATTACGTTCGTGTTGAGCGTGTCGAACCCTGAACGTAATCAACTTGTCCAGAGTTTCCTTAAGGGAACCTCTAAAAATTCAAAAAGCTCCTTCGCCCTCCAGGGATGGAGGAAGTGCGGCTGCAGGTAGGGAGTACGCGCCGCCTCCCTTCGGGACGACTGCATGGATGCAGGGGGTAGGGCAACGTCTGGAACTGTTGCCGAGAAGGCTGGGATGAGGGCTTTAAAATCAATTGGTTACCCCCTCACCCTTGCCCTCTCCCAGAGGGAGAGGGGATTTTTAGAGGTTTCCTTAAGTAACAAAATGATGTTAGCTTGTTTGCTATGCGTATTTTTAGCGTATCTCTTGTTTTTATCTTTGCCCGTCCATAAACAGATATAATTTACCTATCAAATGGCTGTGAGAACGGGCTTCCCTTGAAAATCGAAAAAAACGGGCTTTTCCTTCATTGGTTTGTTGTCGGTATGATGCTGGTGACGCTGATGATTTATCTGTCCATCTGCCACCAGTTCGGCCATGAGTTACAGGTACCCTTGCCGGAAGCCCGGCGAACCGTCATCAGGACAGTCTTTTACGCACTGGCGATTGTTGCTTTCCCGATCACCAGTTTAGTCCGCCATATCCAACTCCGATTAAATCAAACCATGCCGGGCAACAAACCGGCAAAAAGCCGCTATTTGCTAACTGTTATTGTATCGATGCTGCTGGTCGAAGGCGTTGGTGTGCTGGGTTTTGTGATGTTTATGTTGGGCGACGATTTCAATACCCTGTACATATTTACGGGACTTTCGGCCTTGGGTTTATACCTGTACAGGCCTAAGCAAGATGAATATATCCGGATCGTTGAAGCCTTAGCTTTAAAAGCCTAGACTTGATCGACAAAACCTGCCGTTCATTTTGATTCTGAACTATCTTCTGATGCTATCCAGAAACGGTTTTTTATGCGTATTTGCATGTTATCCCGCTTAGAAAAACTAGTCTTGAAAGTTTTCTTGTCAACTAAGGTTGAAAGACGTATAAACTATCCCGACCTAGATAATAACTTGTTAGGGGGCAGGTTGCTCTCTATTCTGGTCAGCATGACGCACGAAAACGATGTACAATCACTAGACAAACCAAAAGGAGAATACCTATGAAAACCCATCGAAAAGCTGCCTCCCTGTTGTTCCCCCTTCTTCTCATCCTCGTCTGCGCAGTCCCGGAGGCAGAAGCCGCGCAAGGCGACCAAATGAAACAGCATACCTTTCAAACTGCCATGCGCAAACTGTGGGAAGACCACGTCACCTGGACGCGCCTGTACATCGTCAGCGCCCTAGCCGACTTGCCGGACAGGGGCCCCACTGCCGAGCGGTTACTGCGGAATCAGGTGGACATCGGCAATGCCATTAAGCCGTTCTACGGAGATCCAGCCGGCGAGAAGCTGACAGCACTCCTGAACGACCACATCGTCATCGCCGTTGACGTGGTTTCTGCCGCCAAGGCGGGTGATCAGGCAAAGCTCAAGGAAGCGAACAAGCGCTGGTACGCCAATGCGGATGACATCGGGGCCTTTCTCGGCGGCGCGAACCCCAAGAACTGGCCCTCAGCCGAGATGAAGTCGATGATGCGGGAACACCTTGACCTCATCAACGCCATGGTGGTAGCTCGCCTGAACAAGGACTGGGCTGGGGACATCGCGACCTACGATAAATACCACGAGCATATCTTGAAAATGGTGGCGGATGTGCTCAGCGAGGGTACCATCCGTCAGTTCCCGGATAAGTTGTAGTCACGAAAAAGCGAAGGGCGGAAGTCCCCCATCCCGATTTCCGCCCTTTCATACGTTGCAATGTCGTTGAGTTTACAGCGGCTTCTCCTATTCGTCGCCAGCCTACTGGTGTGGCTGGCTGTACAACGGCTCTTTTGTCGGTAATCTGCCGCCGCCCCGCGCTTGCAATCGGCTGCCCGACGCGCTCACGCCGGTTCATAGCTCACCAGCCTCGGCGGCGTTGCGCCTGATTGCTATAATAGGAAATATTTCTGCTTTCTGACCTGATCACTGGATGACATGCTTCGTCTCGGACTGTGCTGCTGCTTTCAGGAACAACCGATAAAGTTCCGCACCACTACGGTCGCGGTCATCAGCCGCCTGCCTCCCGAGGAGGCGCTGGCAACCCGCCGTAAACTGAGCGCACACACTCAAAACAGCGCATGAATTTTCCCAAGCGAGGTTTTTGCGTTTCTATTTTATGGTAGCATGGCGTTTATTGTCGGCATTGGCGGTTTGCTATCGCGAAACCGTCCTACGGTTCTAATGTTTGTTTACAAGCTATGCCAACCATTTTAAGAATCGCAAACTTTCGTTTTCACTTCTATTCAAACGAAGGCAATGAGCCGCCGCATATCCATGTACGCTGTTCGGATGGGGAATGTAAATTTTGGCTTGAACCCATTGTTTTAGCGGGCAATCGCGGTATAGCACCTCACGATTTACGCGAAATCGAACGACTTGTATTTGAAAATAAGCAAATCCTACTGGATAAATATCATGAATACCACCGTCTTTAAAACAGAACCCACGGCCATTAAAGCTTGGGCGGAAAAACGAATGATCTACCTTGAGCTGACAGATGGACGGATACTGGGTTTTCCTGCTGATCGTTTTCGAATTCTCTGCCAAGCATCTGAAAATCAACTTAAAACCGTTCAAATTGAAGTGTGGGGCTATGCGCTAAGATGGGAAGAATTGGATGAGGATTTAACCGTGAGTGGCATTATCGCCGGGCAATTTCAGCTTCCTTTGCCTAGACAAGCCGCTTGACAATGGGCAGCGTAATTGATTTTATTGTTTAGCTTTCACAGGCCGCGCCCGGTTAGCTTTACGTTATCTATATCTGAGTGACCGGGGTGAGTCGATTGAAACCTTTCATTGCCAGATTTGATTGCAACCTATTTTTACGGTTGTCTTAATTGAATCTGGGTTTTTACACATTAGCGGATCGGATGGAGTGATTTCTGATGCCTGAAGTCTTTATGGCAAAGGGTCTGCCACTTTGATTTTTTTGCGGCGGTAATTGTGTCCGTAAAAAATTTCGGTCACTTCTTTTTGCAGCTTTTTTTCGATCTCGGCTTTTTGTTCCTCAGATAAATTGCTTTCTTTCTCAAACAAATAATTCTCAAGTTCGGTTTCCTTGAGCATCATTTTGGTGTGGAAAATATTTTCCTGATACACGTTCACATCAATCATCTGATAACTTTCTTGCGTATCTTTGGCGATATAGTTCTGGATTGATGTAATGTTATGGTCGATATAGTGTTTTCTTCCTGTTATATCGCGGGTGAAGCCACGGACTCTATAGTCCATGGTCACCACATCCGACTCAAAACTATGGATTAGATAATTAAGGGCTTTCAAAGGCGAAATTCGGCCACAGGTAGACACGTCAATATCAGCGCGAAACGTACTGATGCCGTTATCGGGGTGACTTTCAGGATAGGTGTGGACGGTGATATGGCTCTTATCCAGATGCGCCAGGACATTTTCAGGCAATGGCCCAGGCGTTTGGCTGTTCATGCCAGCAGGAGGCGCAACATCACCTTCTGAAATCAGCATGGTGACACTGGCACCTTGCGGGTCATAGTCTTGATGGGCAATATTCAGGATCTTCGCGCCAATAATATCTACGACATCCTTGAGAATTTGCCTCAGTCGATCAGCATTATAAGCTTCATCAATGTACTCAATATAAGCTTGTTGCTGTTCAGCAGGGGCGTAGCAAATATCATAGATATTGAAACTTAACGACTTTGTCAGATTATTAAAGCCGTGCAATTGCAATTTATTCAACTCATTAGACCTCGATTACTTCAAAATCATGGGTGATCTCCACCGCCTTGCTCAACATGATTGTGGCAGAGCAGTACTTTTCCGCAGATAATTTCACCGCCCGTTCGACAGCCGACATTTTTAAATCGTGCCCGCTCACAATAAAATGCAAGTGGATCTTGCTAAACACACTGGGTATTGCATCAACCCGTTCAGCGGTAACCTCAGTGACGCAGGCGGTAACGGCATTCCTGCCTTTCTGTAAAATCTGCACGACATCAACCGACGAACAAGAACCTACACCCAGTAAGATCATTTCCAAAGGGCGAACACCCATATTTCGTCCGCCATGATCGGGGGGGCCATCAATGACGACGGCGTGGCCGCTGCCGGTCTCGCCGACAAACATCATGCCATCCACCCACTTTATCGTCACCTGCATGGTCTGGCCCAGATAAAAAAATGACGAATAGGGTAGCACAGAATTATCTGCTGACAGAATGTCAATATGGATTTTTTTGCTAGACTGTATACACGGCTATGAATATTCATAACCCCACTTATCCTGGAGGGTAATCATAATGACCGTTACACCACACGAAGAGCCTTACAAAAAAGTGATAGAACAGTTGTTGCATTTCTGCCACAAAAAGACTTATCCCCCGAAAGCTATTGTATTCAGGCCAGGCGATTTGGGTGACCGGTTATACTATATTGTTGATGGTTCCGTTAGCATTTTTGTTGAGGATGAGGAGAATGACCAGGAACTGGTGCTGGCATATCTCAACAAGCACGAATTTATCGGCACCATTGGTGTTTTCAAGGGCTCCGAAACCCGAAAAGTTACCGTAAGGACCCGTACCCAATGCCAATTGGCGGAAATGAGCTATGACCGTTTCCGGCAGGTGCTCAATAAAGAGTTGTTGGAGTACGCGCCCGACATACTCTATATGATAGGTGAGCAACTGGCGGGGCGTCTATTAAAAACCAGCCGAAAATTCAGTGACTTGGCTTTTATGGATGTCGAAGGCCGCATTGCCCGAGGCCTGTTGGATCTTTGCAAAGAACCGGATGCCATGACCCATCCCGATGGCATGCAACTGCACATTACCCGGCAAGAAATCGGCCGGATTGTGGGCTGCTCAAGGGAAATGGCCGGACGGGTATTGAAAGAAATGGAGGATAAAGGCCATATCTCCGCGCATGGTAAAACGATTGTGGTGTTTGGCACCCGTTGAAATAATTTCTTAGCTGCTTTACCAGTCATTTTTTTCTGGCCTGCTGTATAGCTTCGTAAGCCTTGGTGATTTTTTGGGTTTTTTCCTTGGCAACTTTCATCATTTCCTCTGGCAACCCCTTGGCCACCAACTTGTCGGGATGGTTTTGGCTCATTAACCGGCGATAGGCTTTTTTGGCTTCGGCATCGCTGGCTGATGGGGTTAAGCCCAGCACCCCATAAGCGTCTTGTAAGCTCGATTGCTCGCGACGGCGGGGTTGTTGGTACTGGTCATTGCGGCCGTAAAAACGCTGTTGGGCCTGCAGCCGTATTTTCAAGCGTTCATAGTCAAAACGGGAAACCCTGAGTTGCCCGCAAATGTGTAGTAACAGTTTTTCTTCTTTGCTAACTATCGATCCGTCGGCCAACGCTTCCTGCATTTGAATTTCCAGGAACATACGGATAAGGTCTGTACGTCGATGACATTCCCTGTAAAACTGGGCTAAAATGTCGTCCAAAGGAAAATCAGCGCCCTTTCCTTGTTGAAAAAGATTGACAGCCGTCGTGCGCATCTCCCCGGAAATGGACATTTGGTCCATGATACGGTTAGCCAGGGATATTTCTTCCGGGGAAACCTGTCCATCCGCCTTGGCAATATGCCCCATCACTGAAAACGTTGCGGTAAAAAAAGCCATTTGCACACGGTGTTGGTCGCCCGACCGTAGGGTTTCATGCGCGTCCAATCGTATCATGCCAATATCGAATTGATGACCCAGTGAGGCCCCCAGAATAGCGCCCAAAGGGCCGCCCAGCATAAAGCCAAACGCGCCGCCCAAAAATTTACCCAACCAACTCATCGACACCCGTCCTACTTATGTAATATGAAATGATAGAATCATACAAGGAATTCAGCATAGCCGTCTTATCTTGTCGAAGTACAAGACGAATGATTGGATTCTTGCGTTTACCACTCAATTTACTTGCATATTATCCAGAAAACTAGAAGTTTCTAATTCTTTAATTCGAGGCACTATGACTGCTCCAGTAGCACTATATCAATCAAGCCTGCCATCTCTGACTCTACGCGCACGGGGAAAAGTCCGGGATATTTATCATATCGACGATAAGCACATGCTGATTGTAACGACTGACAGGCTTTCAGCGTTTGATGTCATTTTACCCGACCCGATTCCCGGCAAAGGGCTTATGTTGACCCGTATCTCCAACTTCTGGTTTGATAAACTGCGCCACGTCATCCCCAATCATTTAGCTACCGTTCCCTTATCCAGCATTGTGCCTGATACAGCAGGACGCACACAAATTGAAGGCCGGGCTATTGTGGTGAAATTGTTAAAGCCCCTGCCAGTTGAAGCGATCGTCCGTGGCTACCTGATCGGCTCTGGTTGGAAAGACTACCTTAAAACCGGCGCTGTTTGCGGCATCACCTTGCCGAAAGGTTTGCAACAAGCGCAGCAATTGCCGGAAGCTATCTACACACCGTCAACCAAAGCCGCCGCCGACCAACATGATGAAAATGTTTCTTTTGAAAAAACGGTAGCGTTATTGGGCCAGACCTTGGCCGATAAAGTGCGCGATACCAGTTTGAGGCTTTACCAAGAAGCCGCCGAGTACGCCAGGGAGCGTGGCATTATCATTGCCGACACCAAATTTGAATTCGGCGTCGATGAACAAGGCGTGCTTTATCTGATTGATGAGGTATTAACGCCTGATTCCTCGAGATTCTGGCCGGCAGACCAGTACCGGGTTGGCATCAGCCCCCCCAGCTTCGACAAACAGTATGTGCGCGATTATCTGGAAACCCTGGATTGGGACAAGACAGCCCCAGGCCCGCACTTACCACAGGAAGTTTTGGCGCATTGTGCCGCCAAATACCGGGAAGCAGAAGCTAGATTGACGGGAAGCTAAATTTACAATTAGTCCGAGTCAAATCAGCCCATGCTCGGCAAATGAATAAGGCTCGCCGTCGCCAATAATAAAGTGATCCAATACCCGTATATCGAATAAGGCCATAGCTTGTTTGAGTTTTTCGGTGATGTGTTTGTCAGCTAGGCTGGGTTCGGCAATGCCGGAAGGGTGGTTATGGGCAAAAATGACAGCTGCCGCATTATGGTGTAGCGCCTGTTTCGCCACTTCCCTGGGATAAATACTGGCTGCGTCGATCGTACCCCGGAATAATTCTGTCAATTGAATGACGCGGTGCTGGTTATCGAGAAACAAGCAGGCAAACACCTCATAACTATAACCACGAAGTTGGGCGCTAAGGTAAGCGCGGGTAATCTCTGGACTACTTAGGGCATCGCCGCGTTGCAGGGACTCCTTAAAATGGCGTTTTGCCATTTCCATCACGGCCTGCAATTGGGTATATTTGGCCTCGCCCAAGCCATTGCCTTGACAAAACCGCTGCTGGTCGGCGCTGAGCAGCGCTTTTAAAGAGCCAAAATCATGAAGCAACTCACGCGCCAAATCAACCGCTGACTTTCCAGGTGTGCCTGTACGCAAAAAAATGGCTAATAATTCGGCATCGGTCAAAGCGCTGGGACCGCGTTTTAACAGTTTTTCCCTTGGCCTGTCATCGACGGCCCAATCTTTGATAGCCATAGTGATTTCCCTTTAAATAAAACTTAAGCATAGAAGAATCTGTCTATACTTGCCATTACTCTTTTACCGGAACAAAATTGGACACTCCCGCTAGAAAACACGTTTTATTGGCCGTTTGCGGCGGTATCGCCGCTTATAAATCTGCCGAATTAGTTAGATTATTACGCAGACAAGACACCGATGTGCGGGTAGTCATGACCCAATCCGCCCAGGAATTTGCCAGCCCCTTGACCTTCCAGGCGCTATCGGGCAATCCGGTGCATACGGAACTCCTCGATGTTGATGAAGAAAATGCGATGGGGCATATTAATCTGGCCCGTTGGGCCGATGTCGTGATCATTGCGCCCGCTACCGCAAACACTCTGGCGAAATGTGCCCACGGCCTGGCGGATGATCTGGTGACAACATTATTTCTGGCTGCGACCTGCCCTGTTTATATCGCTCCAGCCATGAACCAGGCCATGTGGAATAAGGCAGTGACCCAAGAAAATATCCGTAAACTTGAACGTTACGGAGTCAGTTTTATCGGCCCCGATTCCGGCGATCAGGCTTGCGGTGAAACAGGTTTGGGGCGAATGGCAGAACCTGCCGACATTTGCCGACTGCTATTGACTGAGCCGAAAGATCTTGTCCTAAATGGCCTTAAGGTTTTAATCAGCGCCGGGCCAACCAGGGAGTATATTGACCCTGTACGCTACATCACAAACCGTAGTTCCGGAAAAATGGGTTTCGCACTCGCTCGCGCCGCTTTACGTGCAGGGGCTCAAGTCTCGCTGGTTAGCGGCCCGGTAAACCTGCCTTCTCCCGATAGCCTTGACATTGTGCAGGTAGAAACTGCGGCGCAAATGTATGATGCGGTGTTGGCGCGTGCCGGGAACGCCGATATTTACATAGCCGCTGCCGCTGTTGCCGATTACAGCCCCATAGCTATGGAAAAGGATAAAATAAAGAAGCAAGCCGAGCAAACAAATCTGGTTTTGAATAAGAATAAAGACATACTGGCCGATGTTGCCCGATTGAATAATGCCCCATTTACAGTCGGCTTTGCAGCGGAAACTAAAGATCTTGATGCCAATGCACAGGAAAAGCTGTGCAAAAAAAATCTGGATATGATTGCTGCCAACTGGGTGGGACAGGGACAAGGCGGTTTCGATAGCGAGCAAAATGCCTTGGAAGTGTTCTGGGACAATGGCCGGACATCGCTGGCAATGATGGACAAAAACCAGCTGGCCGAGCAGTTAATCAACCTAATCGCAAAGAGATTCAATGAAAAAAATAGAATTTAAAATCCTGGATAACCGCATAGGCAATGAAATTCCATTGCCTGAATATGCAACAACTGGCGCAGCCGGATTGGATCTACGGGCCTGTTTAACTGAAGCGACAGAACTGAACCCTGGAGAAACCTTGCTGATTCCGACTGGTCTTGCGATCCATATCAGCGACCGTCACTTGGCCGCCGTCATCTTGCCCCGGTCAGGATTAGGCCATAAACACGGTATCGTCTTGGGTAATTTGGTAGGCTTGATCGACTCCGATTATCAAGGCCAGATTTACGTCTCCTGCTGGAATCGTGGCAATACCCGTTTCACCATTAATATCGGCGAAAGGATTGCACAAATGGTTTTTGTCCCGGTCGTACAGGTTGCGCTGGAACAAGTCGAGGATTTTCATGAAAGTTCCCGGGGTGATGGCGGTTTCGGCCATACCGGGCGGCTTTAAGACATTGTTGGTTGAGGTATATTTATGAAACAGCTGGTTTCTACATTAGCAGTGATTAGTATGTTAATGGTTGTAATTGCGGGTTCTGGCGCTTTTCTGCTGTCCAAAGTGTTCATTGCGCAATCGAAAGTGGATGCTGTCGCAGCGGTTGCCAAAGGAGTGTCTTTAACGTTGTCCGAACAGGTAAACCTGCTCAACAGCATGCTGGATAAAATGGCGCAAGATCCGGAGTTTATCAACGCAGCTGCCCAGAACAATCCAGACCTATTGGCAAATGCTATAACAAAGCTTGAGAATCATTTTCCAGGTATCCTGTCGATAAAAATATTGTTGCCCGAAAATAAATATTCCATCAACAAGCCCAATGTGGCTATGGGTTACGCAGATCTTGAAATGGCAAGAAAAACCTTTACAAACGATCAGCTGACTGCCATTCAAGGCGATGTCGGTCCAGACAGGCATCTGGCAATTGCCCGACGGATCATGCAAAATGGTACGGCGATAGGCGTTGTTTTGGCGGGATTGAACTATGACTTTATTAACAGGATACTCTCCGCTACGACATTGGGAAAAGGTTATATCGAATTAAGACAAGGAAAACTGGTGCTCGCTTCTGCAGGCAAGAAAAACGATCAAGAGGAAATTTATAATGACCCTATCAACGTACCTAACAGTGATTGGCAACTCTATTACGAAAATAGCGCCGCCACTAGCTTAGGCGAATTCTCACTGATGGTAGGCATTGTTTTGGTGCCGGCGTTAGCGGTTGCATTGGGTTTTGTCACTGGCTACCGAAAACTTTCTGATATATTGACACAGGATGTGGCTTGGGCTACGAAGGCATTTAAAGATATGTTGACAGAAAAACCACTAGGTGCTTATCCGATTAAATTAAGCGAAATCCGCATCGTCGTTTCAACTTTGGCACAATTTAAACGGGCCGTAAACGAGAAACGGCTTGAAATTTGAAAACTGCGGCCAGCAACAAAAAAATGGTATATTGTTCTGCTTAGTAAGGCTCAATAACAGCGACCCCGTGTGGACAAGCCTAAAGAACTTTAAAAAATCTGCCTAAATGACATTAATCAAACAAATCCTCACTAGTGCAGTAGCGTGTTGTATTTTCGATTAGATTATCAATGAATTTTTATATATCAATATATTACAGAGACATTGCTATGACTAATGAAAATAGGTGCTGTACTGGCCATACTATTTAATAGGGGTAAAGAATGGAACGATTGTTCTCGATGTTGACAGTGGTTGCCGTCCTTATGATTTTGGTAACTGGAACGGGAGTTTACTCGTCATCTAAAATTGTAGTGGCGCAAGCAAAAGAGGATGCAGCGCAATCAGCAGCCAAAGGAATTGCCCAAACACTTAGCGACCAACTAAAACTGATCAACAGCTCGTTAGAGAAAATGGCCCAAGATCCCGATGTGATAGAAGCCTTTGCCAACTCTGATCAGGCTTCCCTAAATTCGATGGCGGCCCGGTTTGATAAATATCTGCCGGGTGCCAGAAAAATCAGGATGTTACCCGTAGGTGTCAGCGAGCTAGATGAAGTCAACGTTCCACATATGGGTTATGGCGACCTGGATATGGTCAAGGCAACATTTCAGGACAACCCGCTACCAGCCATTCAGGGCGACATTGGCCCGGACAGGCATCTGGCCATAACCAGACGGGTTATGCAGGGCAACCAGGCAGTGGGAGTGATTCTTGCTAGCATGAACTTTGACTTTATTGACCAGAGCTTAAAGGACGCGGCCATTGAAAACAGCTATATGGAGCTTAGGCAAGAAAAACTCGTATTGGCTAATGCGGGCGAAAAAGATGAAACTGAAGATGACTTTAATCAGATCAATGTCGCCGGTACCAGTTGGGGTATTTACTACCTGGATCCTAATAGTGGAAGTCTTGGCCAAACTGCCGTGATTTTTGCATTTATCATCATACCGATATTGCTTGCATTGGGTATTTTTTATACCTGCTACCAACAGCTATCGGTATTACTGGCCCAAGACCTGGACTGGATTTTGCGGGCTTTCAAGGATGTCCTGACAGACAAGCCCAAAGGCAGCTATCCTGTTACCCTGACAGGCATGAACGCAGCCATTGCATCAATGGCACGCTTTAATCGAGAGTTCAAACTACAGGGGATCAGTGCCGTTACGAATTCCGATGATGATTTTGAACTGGAAGGCTATTTTGAGGAACTTGGTGATTCCATGCCGAAAGCGCCAATAGACCGCCAAGGAACCGCAGTAGAAATAGAACCTGTCAAGAGTCCTGCAGGTGCACCTGAACAGAAAGCAGTTCCTGGGAATCCCGCAGTAAGCACACCAGAAATAATCGAAAAACTTCCGGAAACGCCAAAAAAAATCGATGAGAAATCGGTCATATTTAGGGCTTATGATATTCGCGGCATCGTCGGTAAAACGCTGACTAAAGAAATCGTATACGACATTGGCAGGGCTGTGGGTTCCGAAGCCAGAGAATTGGGCTGCAAAACCATCGTAGTGGCCAGGGACGGAAGAAACTCCAGTCCCGAGCTGGCAGAGGCTTTATCGCAAGGTATCGTGTCAACTGGTTGCCATGTCCTGGATATAGGGATGGTGCCGACACCGGTCTTGTATTTTGTCGTCCAACACACCGATGGCCGCTCTGGCGTCATGATTACAGGTAGCCATAACCCGGCCGATTACAATGGCTTGAAGATGATGATCAAAGGCGAGACCCTGGCTGGAGCCAGGATACAGCAACTTAAACAGCGCATAGACAATCAAGCTTTTAGTGCCGGAAAAGGTTCGATAGAACAGAATGGCATGTTTGCGGGCGAGTATATAGGCATCCTTTGCGAAGATATTCAGGTCACCCGCACGATGAAAGTTGTCCTGGATTGCGGCAATGGCGTCGCGGGTGATCTCGCGCCCGTATTACTCAGAACCTTAGGCTGTGAAGTCATAGAACTGTTCTGTGAGGTTGATGGCAACTTCCCCAATCACCACCCAGATCCAAGCAAGCCGGAAAATCTGGCTGAATTAATCAGCACAGTCAAACATTATAATGCCGACTTGGGCTTGGCGTTTGATGGCGATGGCGACCGATTAGGTGTGGTCGATTCTAAGGGAAAAATCATTTGGCCAGATCGGCAAATGATGTTGTTTGCCAAAGATGTCCTGGCTGGAAAGCCGGGTTCAGAAATCATTTATGACGTGAAGTGCAGCCGACATTTACCGGATCAGATTGTCAAATACGGCGGCAGGCCTTTGATGTGGAAAACAGGGCATTCGTTTATGAAAGCCAAGCTTAAAGAAACTGGGGCAAAGCTGGCTGGCGAAATGAGTGGACATATTTTCTTTAACGACCGCTGGTTCGGTTTCGATGATGCCTTATACTCGGCGGCACGACTGCTTCAGATACTGTCTGAAGATTCCAGGTCGAGTTCGGAGGTCTTTGCCGACTTCCCCGATAGCATCAATACACCTGAATTGAATGTCGAGTTACCGGAGGGTGAAAATTTCAAATTCATAGAAAGCCTGTTTGCCTCGGCAAATTTCATGGGCGGGAAAGTCACCGATATTGACGGTATGCGCCTGGATTTTGCTGATGGCTGGGGGCTGGTGCGTGCATCCAACACCACGCCCTCGCTGGTGATACGCTTTGAAGCGGATAGCAAAGATGCATTAGCGAATATTCAGGAACAATTCCGGCAACTCATGCGTAATGTAAAACCGGACATCCAGTTACCTTTTTAGGTCTTTTCAAGTAAAAACATAAGTAAACACCAGAAAAAATGGAAAAGAGGGCAGCTCATCTGATTGCTGACGTATTAATCGAAGCTTTGCCGTACATCCAGCGTTTTAAAGGCAAAACAGTAGTCGTTAAATTTGGCGGTAATGCCATGGTCGATGAAGACCTTAAAAACAGCTTTGCCAGGGATATCGTATTGATGAAGCTGGTCGGCCTGAATCCGATTGTGGTTCATGGCGGTGGCCCGCAAATTGGTCAACTGCTAGCAAAACTCGGCAAAACCACAGACTTTGTCGATGGCATGAGAGTGACCGACAGCGAAACCATGGACGTTGTTGAGATGGTGTTAGGCGGGCTGGTCAACAAAGAAATCGTCAACCTTATCAACCGGAACGGCGGCAAGGCGGTAGGTTTGACCGGAAAAGACGGCGATTTTATCCGGGCAAAAAAACTTCGTATTGGCATCCGGGATAAGTCGGGTGTTCAGCAGTCAGGGCTTACCTCCCTAGAAACGCCGGAAATCATCGACTTGGGACATGTCGGCGAAGTCAGCAGTATCGACCCCGCTATCGTTAATATGCTTGGATGTAGTGACTTTATCCCCATTATTGCGCCCATTGGCGTGGGTGAAGACGGGCAATCTTACAATATCAATGCCGACCTCGTCGCTGGAAAAGTGGCCGAAATATTGAAAGCCGAGAAATTGATCTTATTGACCAACACGCCGGGTATCCTCGACAAACAAGGCAGCCTATTAACCGGGCTAACGCTGAACGACATAGACGACCTGATTGCTGATGGCACTATCTCAGGCGGAATGATCCCAAAAACCCGCTGTGCCACCGATGCCATCAAGGGCGGCGTAAGCCGGGTGCATATTATTGACGGCAGGGTTGAACACGCTGTGTTACTGGAACTTTTTACTAACCAAGGCGTTGGCACACTATTATTAAGCCGTTAACCTAGAAGCCAGATCAGTGCATAAGTGCACTGACTTTTGGGCATCTCTAAAAATTCCACTATTCTTCCCGAGCTTTGGTCGCACCGAGATAGTAAATCAATGAGAGATTATAACGCTAATCCCGCCAGAGACATTCAGCCGATGAAACCACTCTACCTGGATGTGCGACGTAGAAGAACGCGCCACGCAACTCACTGAAATGGGCGATCCCTTGGTGGGCTTGGAGGCACGGATAGCCTGTGGGCGTTCCAGCCTGGCCTCGGCCGGGTGCATGCCAAGGACAGGAAGGGCAAGGTGGGAGCCAAGCCCATTGACGTGGTACTGATGTTCAAGGTGCTGGTGCCACGGCATCTGCACAATCTGTCGGATGACCGGTTTGAATACCAGTGTTGGTGACTGCTTCAGTTTCATGCGTTTTTTGGGTCTGCAACTGGAAGGCCGGGTGTCGGACACCAGGACCGTCCGGTTGTTCCGTGAACAGCTGAAGGGCTTGGTCTATGTCCTGTTCGCAGGCTTCCATCATCAATTGGCCGCCCACAAGGTTATGCTGTCCGTGCCGAGCAGATGGTCGAGACGCCACCTTTATCGAAGTGCAGCAGCAGCGCAACACGCACGAAGACGACTACATGACAGCCAGGTGTTCGACGGGCTGCTCGATCAAAGCCTCGATGGACGGCAACAAGCGCCCAGCGTATGCAGACAGTGCCTGCCGCTCCGAAGCTCAAGAACAATGGCTGGTCGACGCAAGGATCGGCAGCCACGCCTGTGAAAAAGGCAGCCGTGGCAAACCTTTGGCCGATACCACAAAAAGTCAGTCTTGATGAAGAATATTTGCAAAGAAAATCTTTTGGATTTGACATTTATGTTATATGGTTAACCCTTCTCAAGGTGATTCGAGGCGTAGGGGGTTTCTCATTGAAAGGGTCAAACGGATGAAAGATAAAGAACGGATTTTGCTTTACCGAAAATATGGTTTGGCAACTGCTATCGATAAAGAGTCGGTTTAATGAAAATACAATTAGCTCACTGGTTTATAAGCCTTTCCAGGCGTACAAAGACCATCATACTGATTTGTGCAGATACTTTTTTTGCATTGCTGGCTATTTGGGGGGCGTTTTCTCTACGGCTGGGTGTGTTTTATGTACCCAAAGGCGAGATGTGGTATTTGTTTGCTGTAGCTCCAGTTATAGCGATACCCATTTTTTTAAGGCTAGGGTTATATCGGGCGATTATTCGCTATATGGAAGTCAGGGCCTTATGGACGATTATTCAGGCATCTACACTGTATGCCCTTGTTTTTGCGGTCATATTGTATCAATCTGGCGTTAAAATAATGCCTCGGACAGTACCCCCTTTAAATTGGTTAAATATGATGGCACTTGTCGCCAGTAGCCGTTTTTTTGTGCGCTGGTGGTTGGGCGAGACTTATATTAGTTTAAGTGGCGGTAGTCGTTTAGAAAGGCACTATCAAAATAATGTCGTTATTTACGGTGCCGGTAGCGCGGGCATTCAACTGGCATCCGCATTGGATCATGGCCGTGAATTCAGGCCAGTGGCTTTTATAGATGATGATCCCACGTTACATCGGCAAAAAGTCAATGGCTTGCGTATTTACCCCCTGAACTCGTTAAGTTATTTGATTGAAAGGCATAAGCTCTCCTATGTGTTGCTGGCAATTCCTTCGGCAACGCGATCAAGAAAGAGTGAAATCATCCGTTTGCTGGAACCTTTTGCGGTTCATGTCATGTCGATGCCCGGATTGTCTGATATTGCCCAAGGTAAAGTGAAGGTTGATGCGCTGCAAGAAATTGATATTGCTGATCTTTTGGGGCGGGATTCGGTGCCTCCTGATACCTCGTTGTTATCGGCCAATATTAGCGGCAAGGTGGTGATGGTGACTGGAGCGGGCGGGTCGATAGGTTCGGAGCTTTGTCGCCAGATTATACAATTGCAACCCAGGCTATTGGTTCTTTTTGAGTTATGTGAATACGCACTGTATGCGATTGAAAAGGAATTGCATGAGCAATGCGCTAAAGTAAGTCTTGAAAATGAAATAGAAATTATTTCAGTACTCGGCTCAATTACAAATGCAGGGCGAATGGAAAGGGTCTGTAAGGCATTCGCGGTGCAAACCATTTATCATGCCGCAGCCTATAAGCATGTGCCGATGGTTGAGAAGAACCCAGGGGAGGCCATCTGGAATAATATTTTTGGTACGTTATATGCTGCCAAAGCTGCCATTGGCGCAGGGGTTGAAACATTTGTGTTAATTTCAACCGATAAGGCAGTAAGGCCCACCAATACGATGGGCGCTACCAAGCGATTTGCCGAATTGGTTTTGCAAGCGTTGAGTCAGGATGCCAACGATAAGCACCAGACCCGTTTCACTATGGTCAGGTTTGGGAATGTGCTGGATTCTTCTGGTTCCGTGGTGCCTTTGTTTAGGGAACAGATAGCCCTGGGTGGGCCGGTCACGGTCACCGATGAAAGGGTCATCCGCTACTTTATGACAATACCCGAAGCCGCACAACTCGTCATTCAGGCAGGTGCTATGGGCTTAGGCGGGGATGTCTTTGTTTTGGATATGGGCGACCCCATTCGTATTACCGATCTGGCAAAGCGAATGATCCATCTAAGTGGCCTGGAAGTGAAAGACGATAAGCATCCTGAAGGAGAGGTCGAGATCAGTTTTATTGGCCTGCGCCCAGGGGAAAAGCTCTATGAAGAACTTTTGATAGGTGACAATGTTTCTGGAACCTCGCATAAACGTATCATGCGTGCGGAAGAACAGGTAATTTCCTGGGCGGAGCTGGAAACGTTGCTTACTACGCTTGAAAAAGCGACCAAGAATGAGGATTTTGAACGTGTCAGGGCGATTTTAAAATATGCGGTTACCGGTTATGTGCCGCAATGCGATGTCGAAGATTTGTTATGGAGACGCGGTATTGTGGCATCTGCCGCACCTATCGAAAATCAAGGCCAAAAAAAACCTCCCGATGTGTTGCCACAGAGGGAGGCGAAAAATCAAGCAGAGATATGAGGGAGTTCTGCTTGCAGGTACGACACACAGATGAAGATAATTAACGTGTCTCGTTGGTGTGCATCGCCATATTGCTGTAAATGGCAGCGCTTGCAAATAGCACGGTTGAGAATATGAACTGAGCGGAAATAAAGCTCCAGATTCCAGTGATGAACAGCAGCCCTATCAATATGTCTTTGTTTAATTAAGGTACTCATTGTTAAGCCTCAATTAAAGTTAGAAAGCGGATTATTCAGTATCGGGCTAGTCGGCAAAGCCTTTGCTGATGGTATGGTGGACAGTATAGATGCATGGTAATTTGAGACAATACCCTAAATAATAAACGAATTATTTCTAATTATTAAACAATATAAAAAGTCAATTTTTTTGTTAACTTTGTCACAAATTTTGTGTGAAAGTTACCGTGTGGAATTTATATCAGGTAGGGTACTTGGCTTTGGCAGTTCAATGTAGCCAGCTTTTATGTCAGGCAAAATAAAAAAACTTCTCTAATCTTCCTTTTTTTCAATTGCCTGTTGTTGAGTCCCAGTTTCAACATCTGTCTTGCGGGCAAATATCCTGGAAAATAACAAGCCGATTTCAAATAGCAGCCACATCGGGATAGCTAACAATGTCTGGGAAATAGCATCGGGCGGGGTCAGTAACATGCCAATGATAAATGCCCCCACAATCACATAAGGGCGTTGTTCAGCAAGTCCGGCGGGGGTGACTAAACCTGTCCAGACCATGACAATAGTGAAGATGGGTACCTCGAAACAGATGCCGAAGGCAAAGAACATGGTCAGCACAAAATCCAGATATTTGGTGATGTCTGTCATGACGGCAACACCGACGGGTGCTGCTGCGGTCAAAAAACCGAAAACCAAGGGGAATACCACAAAGTAAGCAAACGCCACGCCTATATAGAATAATAAGGTGCTGGCGATCATCAGCGGCAATATCATGCGCCGTTCATGCTTATACAAGCCCGGAGCGACAAATGCCCAAAATTGATACAGTATGACGGGAATCGATATAAATACAGCGGCGACCAGCGCAAGCTTGAATGGAGTCAAAAACGGCGAGGCCACATCGATAGCAATCATGGTGCTATGTTCGGGCATGTGCTTCATCAAGGGCCCGGCCACTAGGCTGTAAATCTGGTTGGCGTAAGTCGTTAGGCCCAGGAATACCAACAGTATGCACAAAATAACGCGTAGCAAGCGATTGCGTAGTTCTATAAGGTGGCTAATAAAAGTTTGTTCGGATTGCTCGAGGCCCTCTTTAGAATTATTGCTGCTCATCCCGTTCAAGGTTCTTTTGCGTCAAGCTGGTGGCTTCTGGCCTTTGGTTGATTGAGTCTTTAATGGAACGTAGATCATTAGAGGTATCGTCAAGTATTTTTTGAAACTCATTGATCCCGGTTTGATTTTTTAGAGCTTGGCGGAGTTCTTCCGCTTGGAACTCTTCATTGATTTCCTGTTTGACGGCAGCCATCATCCGTTTCGATTTTGCTATCCAAAACCCGGCCACCCTGGCAACTTTAGGCAATTTTTCCGGCCCTATGACGAGCAAGGCCACCAGCCCGACCATGCAAAGTTCCGAGAAGCCTATATCAAACATATCAGCCGTTATCGCCTTTTTTGGAAGTCACTTCACCGTCTATGGGCTTATCTTCGTCGTTTTTGGCGGCATCTTTTTCTCCCTCGTCGCGCATGGCGGAACGAAAGTTTTTGATTGCCACGCCCAGATCAGCGCCAACATTCTTAAGGCGTTTAGTGCCAAATATAACGACAATAATAGCCAATACGATCAACAATTTTGTAACACTGATGCCCATTGTAGCTCCCGCAATGTTTACTCAAGAAAGCACAATATACTATTTACCTAGCTTTTGCGCTGCGATTTTTCATCCAGCCCGGACAGGCTAAAACGCCGTTGTAACTCGCATAACACATCATCTGGCCCAAGATCTTGACTAGCAAGCAGCACCATACAGTGAAACCAAAGATCGGCGGTTTCATAAATAATCTGTTGCTTATCGCCGCCTTTACCCGCAATGATTGTTTCCGTGGCTTCCTCACCAATTTTTTTCAGGATGGTATCCAAGCCTTTTGCGTAAAGGCCGGCAACATAGGATTTGTCTGACGGTTCCAGTTTACGTTGCTCCAGCACTTGCGCCAGTTGTTGCAATATGTCACTCATGATTTTTGTAAATCGCTTTTGGGTCTTTTAAAACAGGCTCAACGGCTTGCCACTTTGTGTCGATTAGTTGGCGATAAAAGCAACTTTCCCTGCCCGTATGACAAGCAATCCCGCCTTCTTGTTCAACCTTCAGCAAGATTACATCCTCGTCACAATCCTGAAATACGCTGATAACCCGCTGCTTGTGCCCAGATTCTTCGCCTTTGCGCCACAATTTATTGCGCGATCTCGACCAATACACCGCATAGCTTTCTGCTAGGGTGAGTGCCAGTGCTTCCCGGCTCATCCAGGCAAACATCAGGATTTTACCGGATGCGTTATCTTGTGCGATGACGGGGACTAAGCCCTCGGCTGTCCAGCTTATTTCATCCAACCATGAGGTGTTCATAAGCGCATCTCTATACCACGTTCAGCCAACCGTTCTTTGGCTTGCTGAATGGTATATTCGGCAAAATGAAAAATACTGGCGGCCAACACGGCATCGGCCTTGCCTTCAATAATGCCATCAACCAAATGATCCAGATTACCGACACCGCCTGAGGCTATTACAGGTACGGAAACCGCCTCGCTGATGGCGCGGGTTAAGGGCAGGTCGAAACCGATGCGTGTGCCGTCCCTGTCCATGCTCGTCAATAGGATTTCACCTGCGCCGTATTCGACCATTTTTTTAGGCCACGCTACCGCATCTATGCCCGTGCCTTTCCGTCCGCCGTGGGTAAAAATTTCCCAACGGTTGGCTTCGTCTTGTTGGCTGACTTTTTTGGCATCTATGGCTACAACTATACATTGTGAACCAAACCGTTCAGCGGCTTCACGGACAAAATCGGGATTAAATACGGCAGCGCTGTTAATGCTGACTTTATCCGCACCGGCATTGAGCATAAGGCGAATATCGTCCAAGGTACGAATGCCGCCGCCGACCGTCAGCGGGATAAACACCTCGCTGGCAACTTGCTCGACTACATGAACCATCGTGTCCCGGTTGTCATGGGTTGCGGTAATATCGAGGAAGATAATTTCATCCGCCCCTTCCCGGTCATAACGTCTGGCAATTTCTACCGGATCGCCGGCATCGCGGATATCGACAAATTTTACGCCTTTAACGACGCGGCCATTATCGACGTCCAAGCAAGGGATGATGCGTTTTGCCAGGCTCATTGGGCAAAGGATTCAGCCAGTTTTGCGGCTTCGGCAAACTCCAGCGTCCCTTCGTAGATCGCCCTGCCGGTAATGGCGCCCATAATGCCGTCGCCCGCAACAACGCCCAAAGCCCTGATATCAGCCAATGAGGTTATTCCGCCGGAAGCAATGACGGGAATTCGAATAGCACGTGCCAATTTTGCCGTAGCTTCCACGTTGACCCCTTGCATCATGCCATCCCTGGAAATATCGGTATAGATTATGGCTTCAACGCCGTCTTCCTCAAAGAGTTGAGCCAAGTCAATCACATCGTGGCGGGACAGTTTAGACCAGCCATCGATGGCGACTTTGCCATCTTTGGCATCCAGCCCGACGATGATACGCCTTGGGTATTCAATCGCCATATCTTTGACAAAATGCGGTGCGTTGACCGCTTTAGTGCCGATAATGACGTATTCGACACCAGCGTCAAGGTAAGCCTGGATAGTTTCTTCATCGCGGATACCACCGCCAATCTGCACAGGTACATCGGGGTAAGCTGCCACGATGGCGTGAATTACATCGGCATTGCGTGGTTTGCCTGCGAATGCGCCATCCAAATCCACCAAATGAATGCGCTTTGCCCCTGCCGCTACCCACCGACCAGCCACGGCAACCGGATCATCGGAAAATACCGTGTCATCTTCCATTCGGCCTTGCCGTAAGCGGACACACTTACCTTCCTTAAGATCAATTGCGGGTATTAGCAACATACAAGTGAATCCTCAGCAGCAAATAGCATGGTCAAATAGTTAGGTTATTCAAAGCCGTCCATCCCAGTGCAAAAAATTCTTCAGTAGCTGTAAACCCACGGCCTGACTTTTTTCGGGGTGGAATTGTACGGCAAAAATATTATGTTGCGCGAGCGCACATGCAAATGCATTCGGATATTCGGTCGTTCCGGCAATGACGGAAGTTACATCAGGTTTGGCATAGTAACTGTGTACAAAATAAAAACGGCTGTCCTGCGGAATGTTTTCCCATAACGGATGTTGCGCCTGATGTACCTGATTCCAGCCCATGTGCGGAATTTTCAAGATATTGCCGTTGCTATCATGTAAGGGTTCAGGAAAGCGGACAACGTGACCAGGGATAATGTTCAAGCTCTGTGTATGGCCGTTTTCTTCATTATCCGTCAGCAACGCCTGCATGCCCAGACAAATACCTAAAAATGGTTTTGTTTTGGCAACGTCAGCAATAACTGTGGATAATCCTGATTGATTAAGCGCTTGTATACAGTCGCGTATCGCGCCGACACCCGGAAACACAACCCTATCCGCATCCAAAATGGCTTCAGCACTGGAGACAACTCGTACGTCGCACTCAGGTTCTTCATGTTGCAAGGCTTTTGCAATGGAATGCAGGTTACCCATACCGTAATCAATGACAGCAACTGAAGACATGTGAGGCGAAAAGTCAGGACAGGCTAAAAATCAAAGGCTACCTTTGGTTGATGGCATCATGCCTGCCATCCTGGGGTCAATGGCGACAGCCATCCGTAAGGCACGTCCCATTGCCTTAAAAATGGTTTCCGCAACGTGATGGGCATTAGAACCTTTGAGGTTGTCGATGTGCAGGGTAATACCTGCATGATTGACAAAACCCTGAAAAAATTCACGAAACAAATCAACGTCGAAACTGCCAATCGTGGATCGGGGGAATTTAACGTCATACACCAAGCCCGGACGACCGGAAAAATCAACGACAACTCTGGATAAGGCTTCATCCAAAGGGATGTACGCATGGCCGTATCGAACAATACCTTTTTTGTCCCCCACGGCTTGTGCGAAGGCTTGCCCCAGGGTAATGCCTACATCTTCTACCGTATGGTGGGCATCAATTTCCAAATCGCCTTTGGCAGCGACTTCAATATCAATCAATCCGTGTCTGGCAATCTGGTCAAGCATGTGTTCAAGAAAGGGAACGCCCGTGGCAAATGAGGATTTTCCAGTTCCATCGAGGTTAATATTGACTTTAATTTGCGTTTCGAGGGTGTTGCGCTCGATCCTGGCAGTACGCTGATCCATTATCTTATGGTTTGCTTGTTAGGGTTGTAATTCGGCTTTGATAGAGATGTAATACCACAATAGAGTTTAACTTTAAATTGCCGTATCGTTGGCTTAGCGTGAGCGTAACCCAACATCGAGCCGCTTCTATTGTTGGGTTTCGTGCCTCAACCCAACCTACGCACTGATCTATCATCTATATTTTAATCTGTTAAGGTTTTAATTCTACAAGGAGTTATCTTTAGATTTCAGTAATTGTAGTAGAAGAGGCTGTTTTGTTCGTTAAAATACAAAATAATCAAGTTCCGGGACGAAAATTTCATTTACTTATACGGAGAATTGCTTGCCATCATACAAGTAATCTTGGGACTACATCAAGTTACGCTTTTACCTGCATTTTTTAGGCAGATTTCTTGAGACAATGAAATCGTCGTCAAAAGTGAAGACGGATGAAGTATTGTCAACTGGATGTTGCCATCGATGGGTCCCCAAAGCTAACCAAGCAGGCGACTTAAGCCCCGTTCGTGCAACGCGCCGGGGCTTTATTTTTTCCTTAGTGAAAGCCTTAACATGTTTTAGGGCAACCACGAGGGATTGCCCCTACTAACCTTTCGCCGCTCTTTTTCGTTCATTTTCAGTCAACAGCTTCTTGCGCAACCGAATAGATTTCGGCGTGACTTCTACCAGTTCATCTTCAGCAATAAATTCCAAGGCTTGTTCTAAAGTCATTTTTTGAATCCGTGCCAACACTAGGCTTTCATCGGTGCCTGACGCGCGAACGTTAGTCAGTTGTTTCGGTTTGCAGGGGTTGACGCATAAATCATTACTGCGGGAATGTAAGCCCACCAACATGCCTTCGTAGACTTCATCGGCATTGACTAACAGCAATTCGCCGCGTTCCTGTAAGGGATGCAATGAATAAGTGACGGCTTTGCCTGCCACCATTGAAACCATCACGCCGCGTAGACGATTGCCCACTTCACCCGCTTTCATCGGGCCGTAATGATCGAAGACATGGTAGAGCAGACCAGAACCTGATGTTGCCGTCATAAATTCGGTCTGGAAACCAATCAGGCCGCGTGAAGGCATCGTATATTCCAGACGAATGCGGCCTTTGCCGTCAGGGACCATATTGGTCAGGTCGCCTTTACGTTCACCCATTTTTTCCATGATGATGCCCTGGTGGATTTCTTCCACTTCAATGGTGACCATTTCAAAGGGTTCGCACTTTTTACCATCAATTTCTTTAACGATAACTTCTGGACGCGATACGCCCATTTCAAAACCTTCGCGGCGCATGTTCTCAATCAGGACCGACAAATGCAATTCACCACGGCCCGATACTTTAAATTTATCAGGGTCTCCCGTGTCTTCAACTTTTAAGGCGACGTTATGTTGCAATTCCTTATCGAGTCGGTCACTTATTTGCCGGGTAGTGACATATTTACCTTCCCGCCCGGCAAAGGGTGAGTTGTTGACTTGAAACGTCATGGTCACGGTAGGCTCATCTACCGATAACGGGGGCATGATTTCTACCGCATCGGGATGACAGAGAGTGTCAGAGATTTCCAGCTTTTCGATGCCGACAAAAGCAATAATGTCGCCGGCACGGGCTTCAGGCACTTCAACACGCTCTAGCCCATGAAAGCCAAAAATTTGCAACATGCGACCCTTGCGCTCGACACCTTCTCGATTGACAATAATCAATGGCTGGTTGGGTTTGATACTGCCGCGCTGTATACGGCCAATACCAATAAGGCCGACATAGGTGTTGTAATCAAGGCTGGAAACCTGCATTTTAAATGAGCCGTCCATATCAACGGGCGGCGGACTGACTTTTGCGACTATCGTTTCAAACAAAGGTGTCATATCGCCTTCGGTTATGTTGTGATCCAAACCCGCGTAACCATTGATTGCCGAAGCATAAACGATAGGAAAATCCAGTTGTTCATCGGTCGCCCCCAAACGGTCAAACAAATCAAAGGTTTGATCGACGACCCAGTCAGGCCGCGCACCCGGACGGTCGATTTTATTGATGACGACGATAGGCTTTAAGCCCAGGGCAAAGGCTTTTTGGGTGACAAAGCGGGTTTGCGGCATGGGGCCGTCTACGGCATCCACTAGGAGCAGCACTGAATCGACCATCGACAGCACTCGCTCGACTTCGCCGCCAAAATCGGCATGGCCGGGGGTGTCGACGATATTGATATGGTAGCCATTCCAATCCAGGGCGGTATTTTTTGCCAAAATGGTTATACCGCGTTCCTTCTCCAGGTCGTTGGAGTCCATAACCCGTTCGGTCACCTTACTGTGTGCGGCAAAGGTTCCAGATTGTTGTAACAACTTGTCAACCAGTGTGGTCTTACCGTGGTCTACGTGGGCAATAATGGCAATATTTCTTAAATTTTCGATCACTTTAGGTGTGTTCTAGGGGTTGATGGATTACCAGATGATTGTGAATAATCTGGCTAAAATAGGTGAAGAATGGAATGATTAGGATGTTACAGCGTTGGTAGCCGGTGGTTATTCAGTAGTTAGGCTCAGTTTAACACAGAATGCAGGGTTAACTTTGTTGCCAAGGCAAGCCACAAAACCGCCAGCCGCCTAGATTGCCACGATGGTTATGGGGGTCTAGCGAGCCTTCAAAACCGTCAATGATGTTAATGGGATGCTTGTAACCCGCAGTTTCCAAGGCTTTTGCGGCGCTTAACGAGCGTTGTCCGCTACGGCAGAAGAGCAAAATGGGCGCATCTGTATTTGGAACCAGTTTTTTAACATCGGCAACAAAGTTGGGGTTTAATTCCCAGCTGGGGGCTTCTTTCCAGGGGATATGGACTGCTCCTATGGGATGACCCACATAAGCATGCTCGATTTGCGTACGTACATCCAGCAAAACTGCGGAAGTATTCTGCTGAAGTAACTCCCAGGCTTGTTGGGGTGTTAGGTTTTCTATCATTTGCTTTAAATGACTATAGTACGTAGTGGGTTGTTTCGACTCAATGTTAGGATCTATTATCGCATTACTTAATTTTCGGTCAAGAAATCGACGAATTACTTTGCAAACAAAATCAATATTCAACGTTTTGTTTTGAGGGAACCTCTAAAAATGCCCTCTCCCTGCGGGAGAAGGGGCGCTCTTGAAAGTTCAGCCATCTCAATACCCCTGCTCCTGCCATTCGTCCGCTGGCAAAGCAGGCGGTAAGCAAATATCCCCCGGTTGGCGCTTCCCAGTCCAGCATTTCACCTGCACAAAATATCCCAGGAAGGGCACGCAGCATCAAATGTCCGTCAATAGCATCAAAACTAACGCCGCCAGCGCTACTGATGGCTTCGGCAATGGGCCTGGTCGCCACCAGCCTGACGGGTAGTGCTTTTA
>NZ_JBKKBJ010000240.1:0-6284 GCF_046714055.1 Methyloglobulus sp.
GAATTTCGGGAAGTGGAGGCATTTTTCCGCCGTGTGGTGCGGCCTATCGTGGTGCGTCGGTGGAATAGCGACACGCTGTTTTCGCTCAGCCGGGATGTACAGAACGTATTGAAGTCGCTCGGTGTGCCCGACGCGCAGCAGCGCTTCGACGCCCCGTCCCGCGTGCGCGATCCGCGTGTTCGCGAATGGATCGAAAAGAACGGTAAGCGCACCTGGCTGCCGTTTCCGGGCTTTCCAACGTCAGGCGATGCAGGGCTGGACAAGACTCTCGGAATGGCCGAGGGCCTCATCTATTACATGATCGCCGAAGTGCGCAAGCTCGGCACGACATACGAGGACTTCGCTCGGCAGTTAGGCGAGTTGCCGTGGGAAGAGCGAGAGGAGGATGAGGCGGAAGCAGTTGCACACGACGCCGAGGACGAGCGGCCCCGTCGTGCCTTTGTTGGGGCTGCGCATAACTTCTGGCCTAACACATTCGCCGAACACGTCTGTCTCGGTGTCGAGGCAGTGAACGACCACAAGGATGAGGACAAGTTGGAGGCAGCGGCGCGACTGGCGGCAGCCATAAAGATCGGCTTTGACCGTCCGCCGCGTTACGAGCGGAGTTGTATATCGCTTGAGCAGGACTTCCGAGACCTCGTAAACCTTCCGATATGGAAGAAAAGACACGAGCTGTACGCCGTGTGGGTCGCGAGCCGCATCGCCGACGCTCTGCGCGATCTCTCCTTTGAGTGGCATCCCGACGGGGACATGCTGCGCTTTCCCTTCTCCGGCGCAGAACTGGCCACGCTGCTTGGCGGCGATGGTAGTACGCACATCTTCTGGACCGAGAAAAGAACGGCGTTAGCTGGTGGCGGCCTTTTCCGGCGTAAACACATCCAACCTGACTATCGCATCATGACGGTTCCAACTCACCGCAACGACGCTACGTCGCTGGTGATTGAGTGCAAGCAGTACCGGAAGTGGAGCAGGCAGAATTTCGGTGCTGCGCTCGACGACTATGCCAAGGGCTGCCCAAAGGCACCGGTTGTGCTAGTGAATTATGGACCAACAGACCCGAGCATTCTCGATCTTGTGGACGCTTCGCGGCGCGACCGAACTTTCCTTGTGGGGGACTTCAAGCCCGGAGAGAATGCTGCACTGGATCGTTTTCGGGAATTGATACGCAGCGTCTACACGACTCGTCCGACACCCCGCGTCACGGGAATGATTGGCCGTCAACGCCTCAGTATCACGGGGGGGGAGCGTTTTTGCAGTTTTCCACTTGCGGTTCCCATGACCGAGCAAACCGAGGGTGCTCCTGTCCTAATTTGTCGAATTTCCGAGGTGAGTCCTGGATCTCCGTTGACCATGCGGGCAATTATTGACAGAGCCAGTCCGGATTGGGCAAATAGGGTTAGAAATAACGATTGGTTGGTGTCATTTCCATTGTTCGACAAAGAGGTTCCGCGAAACGGCTGGGCTCTTAATGCGCCGATAGCCGGTTCTTTTGGTAAAAATTATTTTGAGCAGACACAGGATTTGATCGGGCGAGCCAAGGAGTTGGCCGATCTCGATCCGAAAGGCCCTTTTTCCAAGTTATTCGAGAAGGCACGCACGCAATTTGCGGAAATGGTCCCCGAAGTCGCGGCGTGCTTGTTCGATGATACGTCGAAAGTCGCCGAAACCTTGGCTCGCCTCGACTTCACCGACCTGTGCAGGCCAACAGCGGTGGAATTGCTCTTCGATGTATTTATGGCCGTGACATCTCATAAAGCCAGTTGGTTCATCAAGAGGTACTTCTGGACCTCCACACCTGCAGGTGATGGAGGATTGTTGGCAATCGGGCTTGGCGCGGACGGTGGTATCGTTATTGCGAGCTTTTACCCAACTAAACAGCACCCACAGCTTGGTGCGATCTTTTCTTGTCGGAGCTGAGGTGCCCTTCGCACAATGCGAACATCGTGATGGGGGCTTTTAATAATGCCTCGGCCTAACGAAACACTCCAACGGACGGCTCCGCCGCCGCTGAGTTTCGCGTTAGGCATCCTTAGCCATGTAGGTCGGGCAAGCTGTTTCTACCCGACATTCGGTATACTGTGATGTTGGGCAACGATAAAGCGTGTTGCCCAACTGTATGATTAAATCTAATAAAATATTACCCAGGAAATCAAGTAAGCTTTAACCGTTCATTGGGAGGCCGTCCCAGCCTGAGGACTGGTTGTTGACCAGAGCCTGCGCGGTAGATGGGCCCCCGCCCTATTCACCCATGCCGTGGAGTATCCGAGGCCTGGAGCCTGCATACACAAGGATGGCAGGTGCATGTGCAGGGGCGGACAGTTTACTTTCTTTAGCCCCTGCTGACAAATGATTATGGCCAACAAACAACTAAAAAATACGATCCCTGAAGCCAAACCGACGTTATTTGCCGGCATTGATGTCGATGCCGAGGAACTGATTCTGGTGATCCGCAAGAACGGCAAGCCCTTCGATCCCCAGAAGTTCGCCAACACTCCTGCCGACCGCGCCCGCTTGGCCAGGAAACTGACCAAGCTGCCCGGTATCATTGTCTGCCTGGAAGCCACCGGTGTCTATCACTTTGATTTAGCCCTTGCCCTGCATGATGCGGGGGTGTTGCTCATGGTGATTAATCCCAAGGCCTCGCATAACTTTGCCAAAGTCTTGATGAAAAACAGCAAGACCGATGCGGTCGATGCCGACACCTTGGCCGAATATGCCGCAAGAATGGACTTCGTCGCCTGGACGCGCCCGTCCGACGAGAAACTTGCCCTGCGCAGTTTCGCTTAGCCAGCGTGAACGCGTTAACCGGTCAGAAAGCGGCCGCCAAGAACCATCTGCATGCACTCACCGCCACCCAAGAAACGCCGAAAGCAGTGTTGAAGGATGCTAAATTGGCGACCGCCCAGTTGGGGAAGCGCATCGACCGCTTAACCGCTGAAGCACTGGTCTTGATTGGCCAATATCCCGAACTCAAACGGGCACTGGCGTTGCTGACCGGCATCAAGGGCATCGCCGAAACCAGCGCCATTGCACTCATGGGTGAACTCCTGTTGCTGCCGCCCGACCTGTCGCATCGGGAATGGGTGAAGTTTGCAGGCCTCGATCCCAAGGCTGTCGAAGGCCGGCAACCGCCATATCCGCTCGGCCCTCTATATGCCGGCCTTGAGCGCCAAATCGCATGACCCGCACGTCAAGGCTTATTTCCAACATTTACTCGATAACGGCAAGAAACCGTTACAGGCGGTCTGTGCGGTCATGCGCAAACTGCCCCATGCTATCCATGGGATGTTAAAACACGACAGGCCTTTTGACAACACCCGTTTTTATGCAATTCCGGTCGCTGCCGGATAGTCATAATCATCGATTTATTGGTTGACTTTGAACAGAGTATCTACGCGACTATTTCCCAACTCAACAACCACCGGAAAATAAACGTGGTCTGTCCCCTATTTCCCATTTCTTGTGGAATATCTCAATTTACCTTGACTTTGTAAGATAATATGTATAGACAATAGGGTGCGTTGTTAAAATTAACTAGAAACCGAGGAGATAAAAATTATGAGAATCAATCAAGTTATTGCGGGTGTATTGGGGGTGTTGTTAATGAGTGGTTGCGGCGATCAAGTTTGGTGCGGAGAGAATGGGTGTAATAGTCAAAGAACGTCGACCCACGCCGAGCCGATGAACGTCCAACACGTAAACCGCAATCCATAGGGTGCATTAGCCATGTGTCGGGTTAGCGATAGCGTAACCCAACACGGGGTGCATCGGGCGTTGGGTTACGGCTATCGCCTAACCCAACCTACGGGCTATAGAGCAATAAAAAAGGCCGCAACTCAACGAGTCCGGCCTTTTTTTACAGGTAATACTAACTGATTAAGCGATAGATTTTACTTTTGAATTCAGCCGGGTAGTTCGGGCATGCTGTTTATGCCCGACATTTTGATGCTCGAATATCACTCGTGATGTCAGGTCTTGCAATCATGCATCCGGCCTAACAAAACGCTCAACCGGAGCGCGGCCATTTAACACTTTGTTTATTTTCAGGCTTTCCGTAGCGTAGCCGCGCCCGGTTAGCTTTGCGTTATGCAGCTCATTAGCCAGCCTGTAGGTCAGGGTACGCGTTAGCGTTCCCTGACATTTTGTCTTTATTCCCCCCTTTTCAAAAGGTGAAACCAGTGTTTAAAAAAACCGCCTCAAATAAACCCCAGTATAGGAAGCCGGATTTTGGGAAACCTGCTTCGGCGTTCCTTCCGCAACCAACGTCCCGCCACCGTCACCGCCTTCAGGCCCCATATCAATTATCCAGTCAGCCGTTTTGATGACATCCAGGTTGTGTTCGATCACGACCACCGTATTGCCGTGATCCCGTAGCGTATGCAATACCATCAGCAATTGCTTGATGTCGTGGAAATGCAATCCCGTGGTGGGTTCATCGAGGATGTATAAGGTTTTTCCGGTGTCGCGTTTAGACAGTTCCTTGGCTAGCTTAACCCGTTGCGCTTCACCACCTGAAAGCGTGGTGGCATTTTGCCCTAATGTTATATAACTCAGGCCGACTTCAACCAAGGTGTGTAACTTACGCGCCAGCGAAGGCACTGCGCTGAAAAATTGGGCGGCATCCTCCACCGTCATGTCCAGTACTTCCGTAATCGTCTTGCCTTTATAACGGATTTCCAGCGTTTCCCTGTTATATCGTTTGCTCTTACAACTATCGCATTGCACGTAAATATCCGGCAAGAAGTGCATTTCCACTTTAATGACACCATCGCCTCTACAGGCTTCACAACGCCCACCCTTCACATTAAAGCTGAAACGGCCTGGCGTATAGCCGCGTGAACGCGATTCATGCGTAGCGGCGTACAGTTCACGGATGGGCGTGAACAAGCCGGTGTAAGTAGCAGGGTTCGAGCGTGGCGTACGACCTATCGGGCTTTGGTCAATGTCAACGACCTTATCGAAATGATCCAGTCCGTCTATGGCTTCGCAAGGTGCAGGAATAACCCCCGCCCTGTTAATCAATCGGGCGGCGTGGCAATAAAGGGTGTCGTTAATTAGCGTTGATTTCCCTGATCCTGAAACACCCGTCACGCACGTCAACAAGCCGACGGGAATTGAAATCGTCACATTTTTCAGGTTGTTGCCGTGGGCATTGCGGAGAGTGATTTGCCTGCCTTTATCTATAGGCGTGGTTGATTCGGGTACGGCAATGCCAATTTTCCCAGACAAATATTGCCCGGTTAACGATTCACTATTATTGAGAATGTCATCCAACGTCCCTTGCGCGACGATACAGCCGCCATGCACACCCGCGCCTGGGCCTATATCGACGATATGTTGGGCTGAACGTATGGCATCTTCATCGTGTTCGACGACGATAACCGTGTTGCCCAAATCGCGCAGCCGGAACAAGGTGTTCAACAAGCGCTGGTTATCGCGTTGATGCAGGCCGATTGACGGCTCGTCCAGCACGTACATCACACCCACCAAGCCCGCCCCGATTTGGCTGGCAAGCCGGATACGTTGTGCTTCTCCACCGGAAAGGGTGTCGGCGCTGCGGTCTAGTGTCAGGTAGTCCAAGCCCACATTCACCAGAAACTCTAATCTTTCCCTGATTTCCTTGATGATCTTTACCGATATTTCGCCGCGTTTGCCGGGCAGATTCAGCCCGTTGAAAAAGCCCAGGGATTGCCTGATAGGGAAGCGGGTCACGTTATGTATCGGTAATTCGTCTATGAATACATTTCGCGCCGAACTGTTCAATCTAGCACCATTGCAAGCCGTGCAGGGTTTTTGGGACAGATATTTTGCCAATTCCTCACGTACCATTTGCGAATCGGTTTCGTGGTAACGCCGTTCCATATTGGCGATAATGCCCTCGAAGGGGTAGCGCCGTTTAGTCGCCGCACCGCCGGGATTCATGAAAGTAAATTCGATAACTTCCTTGCCGCTACCATAGAGCACGACTGCCTGAATGTCTTTGGGTAGCTTGGAAAATGGCATTTCCGGGTCAAAACCGTAGTGCTTTGCCAGTGAACAGATAATCTGGTAATAGTAAGCATTGCGCCTGTCCCAGCCTCGGATTGCCCCACCCGCCAGGCTAATGTCGGGATTATGGATAATCAGGCCGGGATCGAAATGCTGCTTGACTCCCAGCCCGTCACAACTGCTGCACGCCCCTTTAGGGTTGTTGAATGAGAATATTCGGGGTTCCAGTTCGCTCAGGCTATAGCCACAAAGTCGGCAGGCATAGCGTTCGGAAAATATGTGTTCCTTACTGTCAA
>NZ_JBKKBJ010000241.1:0-5832 GCF_046714055.1 Methyloglobulus sp.
GCTGATGTGCGTGCGGCAGACGCCGACCATGCACTGGCAACGGCAGAAGTAGTGCGCTACCGTCAATTGTTTGCCAAAAAATTCATTTCGGCTTCAGCGTTGGATAGTCGGGAGGCTGAGCTTAAAACCGCCACCGCACGACTGGCGCAAGTAAAGGCCCAAGCGAACGTATCGGCTAATCAAACTCAATACACAAACTTAACCGCAGATCGTGATGGCGTGGTCACCATGATCCGTGCAGAGCCAGGGCAAGTCGTCGAAACGGGTGATCTGGTGGTGCAAATCGCAGGCACCAAAGCCATTGAAGTATTGGTTGCCGTGCCGGAGTCACATATGGCCGAAGTGCAATTAAATGCGTCGGTTACGGTAAAACTGTGGGCAGATCGGCAAAAAGCTTACGCTGGGATTGTCCGCGAGATTGCCCCAGCCGCAGAATCTGCCACCCGCGCGTTTAATGTCCGAGTGACTATTCAAGATGCTGATGTAGCGGTAAAGCTAGGCATGACTGCAAGGGTTATATTCAATCCGCAGAATGGGTCACAGGACACTGGGTTCCTAATTCCCAGCGTTGCACTGACCGAAAATAATGGCAAAAAAATAGTCTGGGCGATTGATGCCTATAATAAGGCGCAACCGCGTGAAGTGGTGACGGGTCAGTTCAGCGAAGCTGGCATATTGATTACCAACGGCTTGCAAGCGGGTGAAAAAATCGCTATAGCAGGGGTTCATACGTTGATTAAAGATCAACCAGTGAAGCCTGTGGTCGAGGCCGCGCAATGAATGAACCAAATGAAAACAGTGAAAACGCAGCGGATAAATTAGCATCAAACGCACGGTTTAATTTGTCAGATTGGGCATTGAAACATCAAACATTAGTCTTGTATTTGATGTTGGTACTGACGATCGCTGGATTGGTTGCCTATACCAAGTTAGGCCAATCCGAAGACCCGCCTTTTACCTTTAAAGTGATGTTGGTACGCACCACATGGCCGGGTGCGAGTGCTCAAGAAGTCGAGCAGCAGGTGACCGACAAACTGGAAAAGAAAATTCAAGAAGTCCCCCATCTTGACTATTCCAATAGTTTTTCAAGGCCAGGCGAGTCGATGATTTTTATTGTGGTCAAAGATGATACATTTTCGGAAGACATTCCAGACATTTGGTATCAGGTACGCAAAAAAATCGGGGACATCCGCCACACCTTGCCTCAAAGTATCGAAAGCCCGACATTTAATGATGAGTTTAGTGACGTGTACGGCAGTATGTATGCGTTGACTGGCGATGGCTTTGACTATGCCGCTCTCAAAAAACAGGCAGAGCTGATTAGGTCTGAGCTTCTCAAAATAAAAGATGTCGCCAAAGTCGATTTTTTCGGTGAGCAAAAGCAGCGGCTCTTTATCGAGATTTCAAATGCCAAGCTGGTAACGACAGGCATCGACACCGCCGAGCTTATCACTATTTTGCAAGCGCAAAATGCCGTCGTGCGCGGCGGCACGTTTGATTCGGCTAGCGAACGCATCCGTATTGCCGTATCAGGCCGATACAGCAAACTGGAAGATTTGCGCGAGTTACGGTTACGCGCCAGTAATCAGGACTTTCGCTTGGGCGATGTGGCGCGTGTTTATCGCGGCTATGAAGACCCACCACACGACCGAGTTCGCTTTCAGGGCAAAGACGCATTGCTATTAGGCGTGAGCATGAAAGAAGGCGGCGATGTGATAGCGCTTGGGGCTGCCCTCGATAACACTATCGCCCGTATCCAACAGCAATTAATGGTGGGATTAAACCTGAATACCGTCACCTTGCAACCGAAAATTGTAGCGAACTCTGTTAACGACTTTGTGAAATCTCTGTTAGAGGCGTTAGTGATTGTACTCGGAGTAAGCCTGATTTCATTGGGTTGGCGTAGCGGAATAGTCGTCGCCATTACGATACCTGTAGTGTTGGCCAGTACGTTTTTGGTGATGCAAATCAATGATATAGGACTACATAAAATTTCGCTGGGCGCCCTGATACTAGCATTAGGCTTATTGGTGGACGATGCGATTATTGCCGTGGAAATGATGTCGTCCAAAATGGAGCAAGGCTGGGATAAAGCCAAAGCCGCATTGTTCGCCTACACTTCAACCGCGA
The DNA here is from genome assembly GCF_046714055.1 of Methyloglobulus sp. GTDB lineage: Bacteria > Pseudomonadota > Gammaproteobacteria > Methylococcales > Methylomonadaceae > Methyloglobulus. The sequence goes on from NZ_JBKKBJ010000241.1 coordinate 2,131, forward strand.
TGCCGATGCTCACCGGCACTTTAGTCACCGTGGCAGGCTTTTTACCGATTGCAACCGCCGCTTCGTCTACAGGTGAATATACGCGGTCTATTTTTCAGGTATCTACCATTGCGTTGGTGGTTTCCTGGTTTGCAGCAGTAATATTTGTGCCATATTTGGGCTACCATCTATTACCTGACTATTCCCACGCACCGCAGCCGTCAAAAATTATGCCCTGGCTGAAAAAAAAGCTTAATCTAACTGAAAAAGCCGATAATAACCATCATCACGATATTTATAACACGACGTTTTACCAAGCTTTTCGCGCAGTTGTTACCGCCTGTGTCCGTTACAGTAAAACCGTCATTGCCATTACGCTCGCTTCGTTTGTCTTGGCTATTATTGGCTTTGGTAAAGTGCAGCAGCAGTTCTTTCCTGATTCCACCCGACTTGAACTGATAGTCGATTTGCGCATGACCGAAGGCGCTTCATACGCCGCTACCGACGCGCAGGCTAAAAAACTGGAGCATTGGTTGCAGGACTGGAATAGCAAGCATGAAGGCATAGAAAACTTCGTGGCTTACATAGGCACAGGCACCCCCCGGTTTTATTTGCCGCTGGATATTCAATTGGCGCATCGCGGATTTGGGCAATTTGTGATTTTGAGTAAAACGTTAGCGGCGCGTGAAGCCTTACGTAATGATTTGCTTCTGTTGTTTGAAACCGATTTTCCTGTGTTGCGTGCTTCCGTGTTGCGTTTGGAGAACGGCCCTCCTGTGGGCTTCCCAGTGCAATTCAGGGTGTCAGGGGCGAACATACCGCAAATTCGCGAGCTTTCGCACCAAATTGCCGACGTGATGCGTGCCAACAACAATCTGGTGAATGTACAACTCAATTGGGAAGAACCCAGCAAAGTCGTCAAAGTGGCGATAGATCAATCTAAGGCACGTTTATTAGGAGTCAGCTCAGTCGATATTGCCAACGTCCTCAACGGCGCAATGCAAGAGCTTTATATCGCTGAATTTAGGGAAGGCATTGAGCGTATTGACCTGGTCGTACGCGCCCCAGTGTTTGAGCGCACTCGCCTGTCGCATTTACCCGACTTAATGATAAACACGCAGGCAGGGGCGGGCGTACCTTTATCGCAAATCGCGACGATCACTTCAGAGTTTGAAGAAGGCGTTATTTGGCGGCGTAACCGTGTGCCGACGATTACCGTACGCGCTAATTTACAAGGCAATCTACAAGCCCCGGTGGTGTCGCAGATAATTGAAGAAAAATTAGCTGGGCTTAAGGCGTCGCTTCCGCTCGGGATCAGTATAGAAACAGGCGGTGCAGTTGAAGAATCAGCCAAGGGCGGTGCCTCGGTGGCAGCAGGATTTCCACTGTTTTTAATAGCGGTATTGACCATACTGATGGTGCAACTACAAAGTTTTTCGCGGGTATTTTTAGTGTTGTTAACGGCGCCTTTAGGTTTAATTGGTGTCACCATTGCGTTACTGATTTTTGATAAACCGTTTGGCTTTGTCGCCATGTTGGGCACGATTGCGCTCTCCGGCATGATTATGCGCAACTCGGTGATTTTGGTCGATCAAATCGACCAAGACCGGGCTTCCGGCCTGGAACCCTGGCAAGCAGTGGTCGAGTCAACGATACGCCGGTTCAGGCCCATAGCCCTAACCGCTGCGGCCGCTATTTTAGCCATGATACCTCTGACCAGAAGCGTCTTTTTCGGCCCTATGGCAATTACCATTATGGGCGGCTTGGCAGTTGCCACGTTGTTGACCGTGCTGTTTTTACCTGCGCTGTATGCTGCTTGGTTTAGGGTGGCTGTGCCGAAAATAAAGACATAAGTGAATAGTATGGCATCACTCCTATGCGCCGATTTACCCGAAATTAAGGCATTCGCGCATCAAGGTTTCGCGATTCTCAGCGACTTGCTTACCGAACCGGAGTTAGCTTTAGCACGAGAGCTTGTTGCCGGTCTGGTGGAACGTCACAAAACTGGTATCAGACCGTCGTCGCTGAAAGCGTGAGCGTGGCTTCAGTGACTAACCAGCATCCGCAACGGAATCCAGGAGTAATCAGTAGCGAAATGGAACAAAAGCCTTACATCATCGGGAATTTACCGTCACTCGATTCGCGTTTTGCGAGGCTGTTTTCTGCGAATGCCTTGTGGGTTTTGGCTAGCGATTTGTTGGGTTGCTCATCAGAAGAGGTTGTGTTTCACTTCTCCAATATCACACGCAAACCTTCACTTAAGTACCCAGCAGTAGGTTGGCATCGCGATGCAAACAATACCTATTTTGCCACATCGGATCGTCGTACCCTCCGATTTTTACTACCCTTGCAAACTATGTCCAAAGTCAACAGTGGCACTCGGATTGTCGTTGGTTCGCATTTACCAGGTGCAGCGCAAACGGTTAAGCACGAGAGTCTTATCTGTTGCCCAACAGTCGCCCCTAGATCGTGCTTGGCTCTTCACTCCGAGGTACTACATGGTGGGTCGCCAAATCGCACTTCGGTCGAGCGGGATGTCATAGTTATTCAGTTTGGTGTTGCCACGTCCAAGTTGTTGTGCCAAGCCAATGGAGTGTTGTCGTTGGCAGGTAAGAATGCCTTCTTGCACTTCAACTTGTTAAGTCGCAATGATCTGGCTCCTAATCTCTAGCTTCAAGAGTTAATCAACGAAGCAAAAACACTTATAAATTTCATCACTTGGAGAAAACAATGGAAAGCAATCCACACAAAAACACTTGGGAAACCTACACAAAATCATGGTCTGAGACAGATAAGTCCAAGCGGTTGGAATTGTTCGGGCAATGCTTAAGCCCCGATTGCGAGTACTCCGACCCGATAATTCTATCGACCGGATACGGTCAATTGTCTGGATACATGTCGGAACTTCAAAAGAACGTGTCCGGAGTGGGATTTGTAACTACCGATTTTAAAAACCATCATGATCAGAGCCTGACGCATTGGAATATGGTGGACGGCAAAGGAAACATATTCACTCAGGGCGCAAGCTGTGGCATGTATGGGGCTGATGGGCGATTAAAGCAAATGACCGGTTTCTATGAACAACCCAATGCAGGTTAATACCCTTGACCGCCAGCGCTGAATATACGGAATATGTTTTAGAGTTTCTGGAGCCCTTATTCCCGGTACGAATAGGCCGATTCTTTGGGGGTGTCGGTATTTCCTACGGCTCAGTACAATTTGCCATGATTATGGGAAACAGCCTGTATTTTGCAGTTGATGAGAACTCTCGGAAAAAATACGAGCAAGCAGGGATGCAGCCGTTTTCATATATGGTGAAGAAAGGGCGGATTCAAGTTCGCAAGTATTTTGAACTCCCAGAGGACGTTTTTACTGATCCCGAACAACTACGACTATGGGCGAACGAATCCATACAGATAGCCACTAAAACCAAAAAGCCTAACAAGGCGCTTAAACGGTTGAGCTAAAAGCGGCACACTGATTAGTCTTAATAATTTTAGCGGTGATGCAGCAAACCTGCTCCTCGATGGGCTTTTTTAGAAACTGCTCAGCCCCAAATGGCAAATAACCGAGTAATAGAGTAAACTATTTACGTTAGTAACTCATGTTACGCACCCATAGTTGAAGTAAACTATAAGGATGAATACAGAACTGTTAGAAATATATAGCGATTACTTATTGAGTTCATTTGGTCAAACGACGGCGACCGGGTTGTCCAGCTTG
>NZ_JBKKBJ010000242.1:0-15266 GCF_046714055.1 Methyloglobulus sp.
TCTTGCCAGGTTGCGCCGCAAATCAAAATGCTACAGTAAATGCCAAAAAATGCTGGAATACTCTGTTAGGCCACTGATGGCAAAATGGAATAATATGCTAGCTATATTAAATTAGCAATTCCAAAAATTTTTGGTCGGCGGAGTCTCGTATAATCGGCAAATCGATTGGTGCCTCAAGAACTGGAATGATTTCGGTATAAGGCAGAAAGTCAGCCAGCAATAGTGCCTGTTCGGCTTTAGTGAGCTTAAATTTTGGATGGGTGAGAACTCTAAGTAATTCGCTGGCGGTCTGTTTATTGACCAACGGCACAAAGTCCCCGGACTGCCAACCGTGGCGTAGCCATGCCATTTTCTGCTGGGAAAACAGTAGCGCTGATATGACACAATTTGTATCGAGGACGACTCGATGGCTCATACAGGGTTTTTTCTTGCCCAGTCAATGGCATCGACCACATCTTGCGCGTCTATACCCAACGCTTCCAGTTTGGCGCGCACGGCATCCGCGTGTTGAATACGCACCGGGGTTAACACAATGCGGCCATTTTCAACGTCCACCTCAAAATAATCGGTCTTACCTACTGAGTTAACCACGGATTTGGGCAAGGTTAATTGGTTTTTACTGGTCATTTTAGCAAGCATAGTAATAATCCAAGAAAGTAATGAAGTAAGGATATTTTACTCGTACGGCGGATCAATACCAAGTATCTAATACGTAAAGCGGATTAAGCCCCGAATCACCACAAATTTACCTAAAAACATATCTTTCCGCACGGAGCTTGTCTTACAGGGTTTATAATTCAGAGAATGAAAGTATGCTTTCATACGGCGGGTTACGTTCACTTGTATACGTTAACCCGCCTTAGCTAAATGCTTGTGATAAGAGGGACGCTGATTAACCGGAATGCCCTGTTTCGCTAACAGGGCTTCAAATAATTGGATCAAATCGGGTGATACAGCCAGCATGTCATGATCTCCGGAACTGTATATCAGGTAATTTTAGGATGATATACAGTTAGAAAATAGGCTATAGATCCAGGGCAATCGCGCTTAAATTTTAGTCATTTAAAATCAATATGATACGAATTGAATTTTCTTGCCTTTTCGTGATTTTCTGCATTGTTTGAAAAAATCACATTTGTAACTGTTTGATTGAAAGATGATTATAAACGTCAAGATAATTTAAGCGCGATTGCCCTGGCTATAGATCACAAATTTATTGTCGTGAGACCAAAAATATGGTGGATGTACGGAAACTTTATAATCACTTGTTAGCCCTATAAGAGATGAAAAAACCAAAGCATCAAATCTTTATTTCATATTCTGGGCACGATAAATTCGAGGCCGAGCTACTTCAGTTCGCAGTCGAAAAATCCCTCGGAAATGACATTGTCTCTGCGTGGACGTTTCAGAGAGACCAAAAACGCTCTGAAAAGGAGATCGCGAATAGCCTAAAAACCAAAGTAAAAGAATCAGTGGCAACAATATTTCTCGTTTCTCCCAACACCTTAGAATCTGGAGCTACCCAATGGATGGAGCTTGCATATTCAGATGCTTTTGAGGTTGAAACATTCGTGTTGTTACATCACATTTCATACGGCGAACTAAAAAGCAGAGATAGTGGAATTCCTCCACTGCTTCTGTCTAGTCAGTGCAATGATGCTACTGACTGGAAATCTGTGGTTTCTGAAATTGGACAAATAATTAGTGCGGAGGGAAACTAATGCCTGAGAAAATATTTGTTTCCTATTCGCATCAGGATGGAAAATATCTGGATGGTCTGAAAGAGGTGCTTCAAAAACATGGAGTGATAGAAGGTGATGAAGTCTCTATCATTGATCCATACTCAGGGGTATTCGCCGTTGGTGAGGATATTCGAGAGAGCATAAAGAGAGAAATACAATCCGCGAGCAAGGTCGTCATTATCTATACTAGTAACACTGAGTCATCTCAGTGGGTTAATTACGAAATTGGGATGGCAGATGCGTTAGATAAGCCTATGATAGTAGTCGGAGCACGAGGGTCTGGAAAAACAACATTATTGTCATCTTTAAAACACATTAACCTGATTGAAGTAGATGAAAAGGGCTAACAAATCGCTCAACTTGACCGGCGCAAAAAGCGCGCCGTCAAGTTAGCTCAAACGTTAGGCAATTTCAGCAAACATCAAGAGAGGGTACAAAAATGGCTATTTCTGATAATTCTAATGACTCAAATACACCGGGTATTCGGTACAAATACAGCACAGAACGCGGCACTGGAGTATTAGGTCGAGCCGAGGCTAAGGGCGCGGGAGGTGTCGTTGGTCATGCTCATGCGGTTGAGGGAAGAGGCGTGTACGGAGAAAGCACAAATGGTACGGGTGTTTGGGGGTTTAGCGAGGCAGGAAACGGTATCTATGGGAAAGGTGGACGACTTGCTGGGTTTTGCAAGCCGGACGGGGCATGCTGCCCCGTTCGTAACGTTTCAACTGGCTACGGACAAAGCTGTAAAGCTGTAAGTATCGTAGGTTGGGTTAGGCGCACATGGCGAAGGTCTATACGATTATCACCGAATTGTCCGTGCGCCGTAACCCAACATATACCGCCGACCAAAACGCCGTTTGTTGGGTTACGACGCGCTCAAGCATCCTACAACTTTCATCGAGCTACAATTTGCGCGTCTCGGCAACCGCTCCCTTGGCAGGGCTGGGTTGTACTGGGTGCATACGTGGCATCTCTGGTACTTATTTTTTGTTTCCTGCCGCCGACAACAAGCATCACCCTCTTTTTTGCCGGTATTGCGGCATCCACCGCCATTCTTGTTGCAGTGTGCTGGCTCAAGAGAGGCCGCCACATTGGCGGTGGGGCAATCGGTGACTGCGCCTAACAATTCATTCAAACCCTCAGCCTGACGAGGCATGTTACCCCGTTCGCAAATTTTCCGAGTGGTTCAAAAATAACACAAGCAAAATGTTTGGGACGAAGTTGCAAACCCCGCCCCGAGTGGAAATTATTAGGGGCTAGCCTTTTTTTCAAGGCCATAGATATGGGGGCGGCATGACGGGTCTTCCCGAGGAATTTTTATACCCATTTCAACAATTCAATCCCGTCGCCGTTCCCAGCCGCAACCAGAACCGGACATTTCTATTTGTTGCTAACAGCTGATTTTTCTTAGCTTATTCCGCTAGCTATTTAATGCTTGTTTGAGCGCTTCTTCGACATCATCTGTATCAACAGTCGAGGTCAGCTCGGTTTCGACAACCTGATTCTGGGCCTGCCTGTTTTTCCTGCTCTCATGATAGGCCAAACCTGTACCCGCTGGTATCAAGCGTCCGACAATCACATTTTCTTTTAAGCCTTGTAAGCTATCACCCAGACCGCGCACAGCTGCATCGGTCAAAACACGGGTGGTCTCCTGGAATGACGCAGCAGATATGAATGACTCTGTAGCCAGTGAGGCTTTGGTTATACCTAACAATATCGATTCAAAGCTTGCAGGGATTTTCCCTTCTGTTTCAATCTTGTCATTCTCTTCCCTTAGCAGGGCGCGTTCCACTTGGTCTCCCTTCAAGAACGAGGTGTCTCCGGGTGCGGTAATTTCAACTTTTCTCAGCATTTGACGGATGATTGCCTCAATATGCTTATCGTTAATCTTAACGCCTTGCAAACGATATACGTCCTGGATTTCTTTGACTAAATAATTAGCCAACTCTTCAACACCCCTCAACCTGAGAATATCGTGGGGCGTCAATTCGCCTTCTGCAATCGTCTCGCCTTTTTCGACATACTCCCCTTCAAACACGGTGATATGCCGCCATTTTGAAATCAGTGTCTCTACTTGTTCGCCGGTAGCGTCAGTGATAATAACGCGCTGTTTGCCTTTGGTTTCTTTGCCAAATGAAACTGTCCCGCTAGTCTCCGCCAGGATCGCGGGATCCTTGGTCTTGCGTGCTTCGAACAAATCCGCTACGCGCGGCAAACCGCCGGTAATATCCCTGGTTTTACTGGATTCTTGTGGAATCCTGGCTAGGACGTCACCTACCTTCACTTCGCCGCCGTCCTTAATCCCGACAATGGCGCCCGTCGGCAAAAAGTATTGTGCCGGAATTTCCGTGCCGGGCAGAAAAATAGCCCCGCCATTTGCATCCAGCAATTTGACCATAGGCCTTAATTCCTTGCCTGCGCTACCTCTTTGCTTGGGGTCAGTGACTACCAAGGAACTCAAACCCGTCACTTCATCGGATTGTTTTTGCACGGTGACACCATCAACGAAATGAATCATTTCGACAACACCGTCAACTTCAGTGATGACCGGATGGGTATGCGGATCCCAGGTCACTATAATGTCGCCCGCGTTGACCTTATCGCCTTCCTTAACAGACAACACGGCCCCATAAGGGATTTTGTAGCGCTCCCTTTCCCGTCCGTATTCGTCAACCAAACCGACTTCGCCCGATCTTGAAACCGCGATAAGATTACCTTCGCGGTTGACGACTGATTTCAGGTTGTTTAGGCGCAAAGTTCCAGCCGACTTGACTTGCACGTTGCTGATCGCTGCGGATCTGGATGCCGCTCCACCGATATGGAAAGTCCGCATGGTCAACTGCGTACCTGGTTCGCCAATAGACTGCGCAGCAATAACACCCACTGCCTCACCCACGTTAACCAAATGCCCACGACCCAAGTCCCGGCCGTAACAGGCGACGCAGACTCCATGCCTGTTTTCACAGGTAATGATGGAACGAACCAACACTTGATCGACACTGTGTTCATCCAAGACCGAAACCCAATGCTCATCCAGCAAGGTTCCTCTAGGCACGACAAGGTTTTCACTGGTTGCATCTAAAACATCAACGGCAGCAACCCGGCCTAACACACGTTCTGAGAGCGGCTCAACAACATCACCCCCTTCAATGATAGGAGTCATTATTAAACCATCGGAAGTTCCGCAATCCGCACCGATAATAACCAGATCCTGCGCAACATCAACCAGCCTTCGAGTCAAATACCCGGAGTTTGCAGTTTTCAATGCGGTATCGGCCAAACCTTTGCGGGCGCCATGAGTCGATATGAAGTACTGTAATACGTCCAGGCCTTCCCTAAAATTTGCAGTAATAGGTGTTTCAATAATGGAACCGTCCGGTTTCGCCATCAAGCCACGCATCCCCGCCAACTGCCGGATTTGCGCCGCCGAGCCACGGGCGCCGGACTCAGCCATCATAAAGATAGAGTTGAATGATTTCTGCTTGACGGTCTTGCCTTCGGCATCGACGACGGACTCTTCTCCCAAGCCATCCATCATCACTTTGGCCACTTGATCATTCGCATGAGACCAAATATCTACAACTTTATTGTAGCGCTCCCCATCTGTCACCAATCCGGAGGCATACTGAGTTTGAATCTCTCTCACTTCGGCTTCTGCAGCCGTGATGATCTCGACTTTTTTAGCGGGTATCTCCATATCTTCAATACCAAAAGACACCCCCGAAATCGTCGCATACCTGAAACCCAAATACATAATCTGATCAGCCAAGACCACGGTATCTTTGTTTCCAAGATGGCGGTAACTGTAATTGACCAAACGCGAAATATTCTTTTTGGTCATATCGCAGTTCACCAATTCGAAAGGCATGCGATCAGGCACAATCTCCCAAATCAAAGCACGGCCGACCGTAGTGGCCACCCGGTGTGTCTTTTCTTCTAACTCGCCCTGTTCATTGACAATTTTCTCGGTGACACGAAGCTGAATTTTTGACTGCAATTCAACGGATTTGGCAAGCAAGGCCTTGTGGACTTCTCCAACGCTGACAAAAATGCTGCCATCGCCTTTAGCATTTATTTTTTCGCGGCTAATGTAATAAAGCCCTAACACCACATCTTGTGAGGGGTTAATGACAGGTTCGCCATTTGCTGGCGACAGGATATTATTAGTCGCCATCATTAAGGTTCGGGCTTCTAACTGGGCTTCGATAGACAAGGGTATATGCACTGCCATCTGGTCACCGTCAAAGTCGGCATTAAAAGCGCTACATACTAAAGGGTGGAGCTGAATGGCTTTCCCTTCTATCAAGATCGGCTCGAATGCCTGTATCCCCAACCTATGCAAAGTAGGGGCCCGATTCAGTAGAATTGGGTGTTCGCGAATGACTTCTTCGAGAATATCCCAAACTTCATGACCTTCCCTTTCGACCATTTTTTTTGCCGCTTTAATGGTCGTGGCTAGGCCACGGAATTGCAATTTACTAAAAATAAAAGGCTTGAATAACTCCAGCGCCATTTTTTTAGGCAAACCGCATTGATGGAGCCGTAATGCCGGGCCCACCACAATCACCGACCTACCTGAATAATCGACGCGCTTACCCAACAGATTTTGCCTGAACCGTCCTTGTTTCCCCTTAATCATATCGGCAAGCGATTTCAGTGGTCGCCTGTTGGTGCCGGTTATGGCACGTCCTCGTCGTCCGTTATCCAGCAAGGCATCAACCGATTCCTGCAACATACGCTTTTCGTTGCGGACGATAATGTCCGGCGCACTCAAGTCCAGCAACCGGTTCAAACGGTTGTTCCTGTTAATGACCCTCCGGTACAAATCATTCAGGTCAGAAGTCGCAAAACGGCCACCATCCAAAGGAACCAAAGGACGCAATTCAGGCGGCAAGACAGGCAATACTTTCAGGATCATCCATTCTGGACGATTCCTGGAACTCAATAAAGCATCCATGACTTTCAGGCGCTTTGATATTTTCTTAATTTTAGTTTCCGAATTTGTAGAACCGATCTCTTCTCTTAAAATATTAACTTCTTCTTTTAAATCAATTGCTTTTAACAGGTCATAAATCGCTTCTGCACCCATTTTTGCAGTAAAGTCGTCACCATACTGTTCTACTGCATCCAAATATTCATCATCTGTCAGCAATTGACACTTATTAAAGGGGGTTGTGCCCGGATCTAAAATTACGAATGATTCAAAATAGAGGACGCGCTCGATCTCCCGTAGCGTCATATCCAGCAACAGGGCAATGCGGGAAGGCAGCGATTTTAAGAACCAGATATGGGCTACTGGACTCGCCAGGTCAATATGCCCCATCCGTTCGCGACGTACTTTTGAAAGGGTAACCTCAACACCGCACTTCTCACAGATAACGCCACGGTGCTTCAGTCGCTTATATTTGCCACAAAGACATTCATAGTCGCTGACTGGCCCAAAAATCTTCGCGCAAAACAATCCGTCCCGTTCAGGCTTAAAGGTTCGGTAATTGATTGTTTCCGGTTTTTTTACCTCGCCATAAGACCATGAACGGATCATATCAGGTGAAGCCAAGCCGATACGAATACCGTCGAAATCATCAGAACGCCCTTGGCGCTTTAAGAAATTCATTAAATCTTTCAAGAATCTATCCTCTTTAAGTATTTTCTGGTAGTTTCCAGAACAAGCTGTCAGCCGATTTGCGTTCCAGGGGCATTATTCCCGCTGCAACTCTATATTGACAGCCAACGAACGGATTTCTTTAATCAAAACATTAAACGATTCCGGCATTCCGGCTTCCATCTTGTGGTCGCCATCGACAATGTTCTTATACATGCGGGTCCTGCCTGTCACATCGTCGGATTTAACGGTGAGCATTTCCTGCAAGGTATGAGCTGCGCCATAAGCCTCAAGCGCCCAGACCTCCATCTCACCAAAACGTTGTCCGCCAAACTGGGCTTTGCCGCCTAGCGGCTGCTGGGTAACAAGGCTATAAGGGCCTGTTGAACGGGCGTGCATCTTGTCGTCCACCAAGTGGTTCAACTTCAGCATATACATATAACCTACGGTAACCTGACGCTCGAAAGGTTCCCCGGTTAAACCGTCGTATAGGGTAATCTGACCGCACTCAGGGAGATCAGCCAATCTCAGCATCGTGCGGATTTCATCTTCACTCGCTCCGTCGAACACAGGCGTCGCCATAGGTACGCCATCGACCAGATTGGCAGCCATCTCCAGGATTTCTTTATCTGAAAACGAATCCAGGTCTTCCTTCCGTCCGCTGCTGTTGTAAATTTTGTCGAGGAACCCCCTGATTTCATTTATTTTGGCCTTGGCTTCAAGCATTTTGCCAATCCTGATGCCTAAGCCCTTAGCCGCCCAACCCAGATGTGTTTCCAACACTTGCCCGACATTCATACGGGATGGCACACCCAGCGGATTCAATACAATATCAACAGGCTCACCTTCGGCGGTATAAGGCATGTCCTCAATCGGCCTGATCATGGATATGACCCCCTTGTTTCCGTGACGTCCAGCCATTTTGTCGCCAGGTTGGATACGCCTCTTGACCGCCAAGTAAACCTTAACCATCTTGAGTACACCCGGCGGCAAGTCATCACCCATGGTGATTTTTTTCCGCTTTATTTCGAATTTTTCATCAAACGCTTTCCGTTGCTGCTCAACCTGCAATGCAACCGCCTCGAGTTGGACGTTCAACTCTTCGTCTTTCATCCTTATCTTCAGCCATTCTGAATGCTTTAAGCTATCCAGATAGGGTTGGGTAATTTCGGCTCCTGCTTTCAATTGTCCAGGGCCTGATTTTGCATCTTTGCCCAACAGCAACTTGGCTACGCGGGCAAAAATATCACCTTCCAGAATTTTCAACTGATCGTCCAAGTCCTTTCTATAGCGTTTGATTTCTTGCTCTTCAATATCGAGCGCACGCTTATCTTTCTTGACTCCGTCGCGGGTGAAGACTTGAACGTCGATAACAGTCCCTTCAATACTGCTGGGAACGCGCAGGGAAGTATCTTTAACGTCAGCAGCTTTCTCGCCAAAAATAGCGCGTAGCAATTTTTCTTCGGGCGTTAACTGGGTCTCTCCTTTGGGGGTCACTTTGCCTACCAAAATATCGCCGCCCTTGACTTCGGCGCCCACGTAGACAATTCCCGACTCATCCAGCTTGGATAAGGCTTCTTCGCTGACATTAGGAATATCGGCCGTTATTTCTTCCGGGCTATGTTTGGTATCCCTGGCGACGCAGGTTTTTTCTTCAATATGAATGGTCGTGAAACGGTCTTCTTTGACGACCCGCTCTGAAACAAGGATCGAATCCTCGAAGTTATAACCGTTCCAGGGCATGAATGCGACCAGCATGTTTTGGCCTAACGCCAGCTCACCCATGTCAGTGGATGGGCCGTCCGCCAAAATATCGCCTGCATTGACAATGTCGCCCTTTTTAACCAACGGCTTCTGATTAATACAAGTGTTTTGGTTCGACCGTGTGTATTTAGTTAGATTATAAATATCAACGCCTGGGGTACCGGATTCAGTTTCAGTGTCATTGACGCGCACAACGATTCTGGCAGCATCAACAGCTTCAATACTACCGCCTCGTGCAGCAACGACGGTTACCCCAGAGTCTTTAGCCACCGTCCTTTCCATTCCTGTGCCAACCAGCGGTTTTTCAGCTCTCAACGTAGGCACAGCCTGGCGCTGCATATTGGAACCCATGAGCGCACGATTAGCATCGTCATGCTCAAGAAATGGAATAATGGATGCCGCTACCGACACAATTTGTTTTGAAGACACGTCCATGTACTGGACGGTATCAGACATCGCCAAGGTGAATTCATCTTTATGACGGCACGAAACCAAGCCTTCTACCAGCTTTCCGTTCTTGTCAACCGCAACACTGGCCTGTGCAATGACAAATTCGCCCTCCTCGATAGCCGACAAATAATCGACTTGATCGGTGACTTTGCCATCAATTACTTTTCTATAAGGCGTTTCCAGAAAGCCATAATTGTTGGTTCTGGCATAGACCGACAAGGAATTTATCAAACCGATATTCGGGCCTTCTGGAGTCTCAATCGGGCACACCCGTCCATAGTGGGTGGCATGTACGTCCCGCACTTCGAAACCCGCACGTTCTCTCGCCAAACCACCCGGCCCTAATGCCGACACACGACGCTTGTGGGTCACTTGCGATAAGGGATTGTTTTGATCCATGAACTGTGAAAGCTGGCTGGAGCCAAAAAATTCTTTTACTGCGGCAGATACCGGTTTCGCATTGATGATTTCTTGCGGCATCAAGCCTTCTGAATCGGCCAATGTCAGCCTTTCTTTTACGGCCCTTTCGACCCTAACCAGACCCACACGGAACTGGTTCTCAATCATCTCACCGACAGAACGCACGCGCCTGTTTCCTAAGTGGTCGATGTCATCTACATTGCCGTTACCATTGCGGATGTTGATTAACTCCTTGAGGACATCAATAATGTCTTCGTGAGTCAATGTACCTGGCCCTGTGATCTCCTGACGACCCAGGCGCCGGTTAAACTTCATCCTGCCGACAGTCGAGAGATCGTATCTTTCATCGGTAAAGAACAAATTCTGGAACAGGTTTTCGGCAGAATCCTTGGTAGGCGGCTCTCCTGGACGCATCATGCGGTAAATTTCAACCAAAGCCTCAAGCTGATTGCTAGTTACATCCAGGCGCATCGCACTGGAAATATAAGGCCCGTTGTCCAGATCATTGACAAACAGGGTGTTAATTTCCGTAATACCACTACCAATGCAGCGATCCAGCATCGCCGAAGTCAATTCATCATTGACCTTAGGCACAAGCTCCCCAGTATTCGGGTCTATCAGGTTATGCCCGACAACTTTACCTACCAGATATTCTCTTGGCACCTCAACTTCGGTAAGTCCGGACTTAACCATTTCACGGATATGTTTAGCGGTGATCCTTCGTCCTTCTTCCACCAAAACTTTGTCGTTAACCTTGATGTCAAACGCAGCAATCTCGCCTCGCATCCGTTCTGGAATGATATGGAATAGGCATTTTTCAAAACTCAGGGTGAACCTGTTCATTTCGAAGAAGATTTTTATCATTTCTTCATTATCGTAACCCAAAGCCCTTAACAAAATAGTTGCGGGTATTTTCCTACGGCGATCTATACGCACATAGACACAATCTTTGTGGTCGAATTCGAAATCAAGCCATGAGCCGCGATAAGGAATGACACGGGCATTGAACAATAACTTTCCTGAGGAATGGGTTTTGCCTTTGTCATGGTCGAAGAAAACCCCAGGTGACCGGTGCAACTGCGAAACGACGACACGCTCAGTCCCATTGATAACAAACGTACCGTTATCGGTCATCAACGGCAATTCACCCATGAAGACTTCCTGCTCGCGTATATCTTTTACAACCTTGGCGTTAGCAGGGGACTCCTTGTCGTAAATCACCAGGCGCACCAGCACACGCAATGGCGCAGCGTAAGTCGCGCCCCGCTGCTGGCACTCCCTTACATCAAAAGTGGGTTCGCCCAAGCGATAACTGATGTACTCCAGGACAGCATAACCAGAATGGCTTACTATGGGAAAAACACTGGAAAATGCTGCATGCAACCCGTTATCTATACGTTTTGCAGGCGGTAACTCGGCCTGTAAAAATTCCGCATAAGAATTGATTTGAGTTGCCAGAAGGTAGGGAACTTCAAGTACTTCTGTTCTTTTCCCAAAGTTATTTCGGATACGCTTTTTTTCTGTAAAAGAGTAGGACATATTGCTTCCAAACCTTTTTCGCTATGAATGATTTTTTGCTGCCTGCTTGGCGCAAACAGAAAAAGGTCGATGGCAACATTGCCACCGACCGGATTGTGTCAGGCCAAAGCCCTGTCTTGCATTAAGCTCACTTAATTTCAGCAGTCGCGCCCGCTTCAAGAAGCTGCTTCTTGATCTCTTCCGCTTCGGCTTTAGAGATGCCTTCCTTGAGTGTGGTCGGTACGCCTTCAACCGCATCTTTCGCCTCTTTCAGGCCCAGACCGGTAATGGTGCGGACTGTCTTAATGACCGAGACCTTATTTTCGCCAAAGCTGGTCATGATGACATTAAACTCTGTTTGCTCCTCGACCACTGCGGCGGCAGCGGCTGGTGCAGCCACAGCAACAGCGGCTGCGGATACGCCAAACTTTTCTTCCATTGCTGAAATTAAACCAACAATCTCCATCACAGTCATTTTCGAAACTGCTTCCAGGATTTCTACTTGTCCAATTGCCATTGTTTTTCCTCTGAATTTTTAAATATTTAACTGGTTTAGTGAAGCTTAAGCGGCCTGCTTTTGATCCCTGACCTCAGCCAGTGTGCGGACCAACTTCTCAACAGGCGCCTTCATGACTGACATCAACAGGCTAATGCCCTGATCGCGGGTAGGGAGGCGCGCCAAACGCGCCAGCTCAGACCCACCAAAAGACTGTCCGCCTATCGCAACTATTTTGGTGACCAGCTTATCGTGACTTTTAGCAAAATCATTAATCAAGCGTGCCGCAGAACCCGGATCTTCCATAGAGAATGCAATCAGCAGTGGCCCCACCAATCCATCCTGCATACACTCGAATTCGGTTCCGGCTACCGCTCTTTTAGCCAGTGTATTTTTTACCACGCGCAAATAAACACCAGTTTCCCTGGCAGTCTTACGGAGTTCTGTCAACTCCGAAACTGTCAAGCCACGGTATTCTGCTGCAACGGCAGAGTGGGCTTTAGCGGCGAATTTTGAAACCTCTTCGACTACCGCTTTTTTACCCTCTAAATTTAATGCCACAGGTGACCTCCATTAGTATCTGAAAAAATTCAGATTTCTTAAACATATCCAGATGGATACCCCTACGGTTCCTTTCACCCATCCAGGCTCAGGCTTCCGTCTGCGCAGGAAACATTAAGTCTTTCAACCCCTGCGGTCTTTGACGGTTGTCGATTATTCGGCAACCCAAAGTTCTTTGCTTCCTTAACCGACAAGGCCGCTTTGATCTAAGCAAAGCCCTGGCCCCATCGTTGAAGAAAGCGTAATCTTTTTGATGTACGTGCCTTTTGCAGCAGTGGGTTTTGCCTTTTTTAAGTCTGTAAGCAACGCTTCCAAATTTCCCTGAATGGAGGTCGCATCAAAGGTAACCTTGCCTAATGTACAGTGAATAATGCCTGCTTTATCAGTTCGATAACGCACTTGCCCAGACTTGGCGTTTTTTACCGCAGTGGCAACATCGGCAGTTACAGTACCCACTTTGGGATTAGGCATCAGGCCTCTTGGCCCTAATATTTGGCCTAACTGGCCGACAACCCGCATGGCATCTGGAGAAGCGATGACTACATCAAAATTCATTTCCCCTTTTTTGACCAGGTCGCCTAAATCATCCATACCGACTATATCAGCCCCAGCGGCCTTAGCTGCCTCGGCATTCGGGCCTTGGGTGAAAACTGCCACCCTGACGGTCTTGCCAGTTCCGTTAGGCAGCACGGTTGCGCCACGGACATTCTGATCGGACTTACGAGGGTCAACGCCTAAGTTAACACTGACATCGATCGCTTCATTAAATTTCGCCGCACTCAGTTCTTTCAATAACTGAACCGCCTCTGCGACCGAATACTGCTTAGTCTTATCGACTTTTGCCTTGACTGTTTTCGCTTTTTTGGTCAACTTAGCCATTATAAGCCCTCCACATTCAGTCCCATGCTGCGCGCACTACCCGCTATGGTTTTCACAGCCGCTTCCAGGTTTGCCGCATTCAGGTCTTCCATCTTGGTTTTCGCTATTTCTTCCAATTGGGCGACCGTTACAGTCCCTACTTTCTTGGTGTTTGGATTACTGCTACCGCTTTTTAAGCCCACTGCCTTTTTCAGCAGGATCGTTGCCGGCGGCGTTTTGGTAATAAAGGTAAAACTACGGTCACTATAGACAGTAATAACAACGGGCAAAGGCAGGCCTTTTTCCACGTCTTGAGTCTTTGCGTTGAAAGCCTTACAAAATTCCATGATATTAACGCCGAGTTGACCCAATGCCGGGCCTACTGGGGGACTTGGATTTGCTTCACCTGCTTTGACCTGTAACTTGATGTATGCAGTTATTTTTTTTGCCATTTTTCACTCCGATATGGGTACAAACGCATTTCAGCTCCCCTTAGACACAAAAATCCCTACCTTAACCAAGGCAGGGATTCAACAAATTCTATGCGCGAAAAATACAGATTGCTTAGATTTTCAGCTTACTTAGATTTTTTCTACCTGCCCGAAAACCAGCTCAACTGAAGTCGAACGACCAAAAATCAGCACTGATATTTTCAGCTTATTTTTTTCGTAATTCACTTCCTCGACAACGCCATTAAAATCCTTGAATGGCCCATCAACAACCCGGACAACTTCGCCTGCTTCAAATAAAATCTTTGGCCTGGGCTTATTGACGCCTTCCTCTACCCTATTGAGGATAGCCATTGCTTCTTTCTCCGATATAGGGGCTGGCCTATCCGATGTGCCGCCGATAAAACCCAATACCTTGGGAATATCCTTTACCAAGTGCCATGTCTCATCGGTCAATTCCATTTGCACCAATACATAACCTGGAAAAAACTTTCTTTCGCTTTTGCGCTGCTGGCCCATACGCATTTCAACGACTTCCTCTGTCGGTATCAGGATTTTTCCAAAAAATTCATCCAAACCCTCGCGCTGTATTCTCTCTTCCAGGGCTTGCTTAACTTTGCCTTCAAAGTTTGAATATGCGTGAACAACATACCAACGCAGCGCCATACCGTTAACCACCTTGTCCGGTCAAATGTTGTACGCCCCAGAACAGGAACATATCCAACAGCCACAAAATCAGTCCCACAGTGAATACCATTGCAAACACCAGCATCGTGGTGCGGGTAGTCTCCTCACGGGTAGGCCAAACGACTTTCCTGACTTCCTGCTTTGATTCCAGAAAAAAGCCCCAGGTGTTACGGCCAAGATTAGTGGTCAGCATCAAGCCCAAAACAACCAGCGCCACGACCAACAAACCGATAACACGGTATAAAACGGAAACTTCTGAGAAATAATAAAACGCGGCAACGCCAACAACCACAAGAAGAGCCGAAAAAACTTGCTTGGCTATATCAAAAACCGGCGTTTGCGCTTCCGCTTGTGTATTCATGTGTCGTTGATTACAAAAATAAGGCAATGTATGTATTTGTTTGTTATCTCCTGAGTGGCAGGCCAGGAGGGTCTCGAACCCCCAACCAACGGTTTTGGAGACCGCCATTCTACCAATTGAACTACTGACCTGTTTCAGACAAATCCAAAGAACCCGTGAGTATATACCAAAAAAAGTATTAAGCAATCATTATATATGTTAGTGTTAGGAGTAAATTAAATGTCCGGTTTGGTAGCACATAAACTGTCCGGTTTCAGGGCACCTAAGGAGGTGCTGGACGGAACGGGCAGAATGGCTACAGGAGACCCGGAAGATGAGGTTCGAAGGAGGCTACGGTGGGTGGCGGCAAGGGCGTTTG
>NZ_JBKKBJ010000243.1:0-3003 GCF_046714055.1 Methyloglobulus sp.
CCACGCCAGGGCGGTGTACCTCAATGCCGATATAGCCATTATCAGGATTAGCGGCGGCTAATTTAGCCAAGCAATCGCCATTACCAAAACCTATTTCAACGAACAAAGGCGCATGACGGCCAAAAACCTGGATAGCGTCCAGTGCTTTGTTTGGGGCTAGGCAGTATTTGTCCCAAAAGTTTTCCAAGGCGAACTGCTGTCCTTGGGTGATGCGGCCTTGCCGACGGATGAAGCTACGGATTATTCTGGTTGGTGATTGTTCGGCTTGTTCGGGCATTAAGTACATAAAGTAGGATGCATTTTATGCACCGCATAATATTGATTTTGGATGATGACATAAAAATTCAACATACTATGTCAACTTAAATTTGGTGCATGGAATGCACCCTAATCGGCTATTCATCTGGCTTAGGATTAATGTAAGTGCCAGATATAATTGTTATTTGTTAAATCGTTCGAAAGCTTTTTGAGCAACTTCATACTTTCCTCGAAGAACTGTATCGAGATCTTCTGTGCTAACTGCGTCGGACTCTAACTCATTGCGCATTATTTGGATTGATTCTACCCATGCCGCACGACAATCATTTGTAAGAGCCTTAGAACAGTCAGGATACTTCCTTTTAAGCTGTGCTAACTGGGAAATGGTCTCACTACTAGCGATAGAGAGATTACGCATTTCATTAAGAAACTGCTTGATTTGAATATATTCGACAGGATAATTTCCTTGATCAAATTTGAATGAGTCAAGTGCGGCTTGGCTACGCTGTTGCTTTTCTTGAATATGTGCATTCATCAATCCAGTCGCTACTGAACCAATCACAACACCAATAATCCCGGAAACAGCCCCTAAAATAACTTCGCGTAATTTGTTATTAGCCATTTGTTCTCCAGATTGCAGGATAGTATTTAACCCAAATTATTAGTCGTAAATCGAATTTAAAAAAACAACCCATCAATCGGCGAAGATGCAGAGGCAAAACGCTTACGCGGCATACGTCCGGCCAGGAATGCTTCCCTTCCTGCCTCTATGCCTTTTTTCATCGCAGAAGCCATCAATACAGGATTTTTGGCTTCGGCAATGGCGGTGTTCATCAACACACCCGCACAACCCAGTTCCATAGCTATTGCCGCATCGGAAGCGGTGCCAACACCGGCATCGACCAGGATAGGGACATTGGCATTTTCAACAATGGTTAAAATGTTATAGGGATTACGGATACCCAAGCCTGAGCCTATGGGCGCTGCCAACGGCATAACGGCCACGCAACCGATGTCTTCCAGCCGTTTGGCGGCAATGGGATCGTCATTGGTATAAACCATGACATCAAAACCTTCCTTAACCAGCAGTTCAGCGGCTACAAACGTTTGGGCAACATCAGGAAATAAGGTTTTCTGGTCGGCAAGTACTTCCAGCTTGACCAGCTTGTGACCACCAAGCATTTCCCTTGCCAGACGGCAAGTCCTGACCGCTTCTTCGGCGGTGTAACAACCTGCGGTATTGGGCAAAATGGTGTATTTATCCGGCGGGATGACATCCAGCAAATTAGGCTCGCCAGGATTTTGGCCGATATTGGTACGGCGGATTGCCACGGTAACAATTTCCGCGCCACTGGCTTCGATTGCCAGCCGGGTTTCTTCCAGATCCTTATATTTTCCCGTGCCGACCAACAACCGAGAGCGATAAGCAGTACCCGCAACGGTAAAGGTGTCGTCCTGACCACCGCCGATCGCATGGACAATTTCCAGGTGATCACCATTGTGCAACAACTGGTTTTGATATTGGTCGAAAGGCAAAATTTCCTTATTCAATTCAACCGCAATCCGTTTGTCGGTCAAGCCCATGCGGGCAATAATATCAGCAACTCTTTTGTCTCCAGAAAGTTCATGACTTTCGCCATTGACATAAACGATCATAATTGTGAACCCCGGCGTTTCTGCACAGCCTTAGCCAGATTTTTTAGGAGCGGCAAAGTATCATCCCAACTCAAGCAAGCATCGGTAATGCTTTGCCCATAAGTTAGTGGCTGCCCGTCTATAACATCTTGCCGACCGGCTTTAAGATGGCTTTCTATCATAGCGCCCATGATCCTGTGATCGCCGCTGGCTAATTGTTCGGCTACGTCTTCGCCGACGATAATTTGTCTATGGCATTGCTTCAGACTATTGGCATGGCTGAAATCGATCATGATATTCGGCCTGAGATTCGCCTTTACCATTTCTTGTGCAACTTGCTCAACGCTGACGGCATCATAATTAGGGTGGCCGTTGCCGCCCCTTAAAATGATATGCACATCTTCATTGCCCGTTGTAGAAAAAATCGCCGAATGTCCGGCTTTGGTGAGGGACAGAAAATGATGCGGACTCATCGCCGCACCTATCGCGTCAATAGCGATTTTTATAGTGCCGTCGGTTGAGTTTTTAAAGCCTATGGGGCAAGATACGCCCGAAGCCAATTCACGGTGTCCCTGGCTTTCCGTGGTGCGTGCACCGATGGCGCCCCACGCAATCAAGTCAGAAATGTATTGCGGCGTGATCAAATCCAGGTATTCCGTCGCTGCCGGCATCCCCATATTATTCAAATCCAGTAACAATTGCCGTGCAACGCGCAATCCTTTGTTGATATTAAAGCTGGAATCTATGCCTGGGTCATTAATCAAACCTTTCCAACCCACTGTAGTCCGTGGCTTCTCAAAATAAACCCGCATGACAATCAAAAGATCGTTTTTTGTGTCATCCTTGGCTGCTTTTAGCAGATTGCCATACTCTTTTGCGGCTTGGGTATCGTGAATTGAGCATGGGCCTACCACGACCAGCAAGCGGTCATCTTTGCCATTCAAAATGTTATGTATATCATGCCTTGCTTTTAGTGTCGTTAGCGCGGCAATGTCACTGAGCGGCATTTCATCATGAACCTGAATAGGTGCAATGACCTCTTTGGTCTCGCAAATTCTCAGGTCGTCAGTTTTATAGGTGTGCATGTGGTGTTCAACTAATTTCGTCATT
>NZ_JBKKBJ010000244.1:0-11284 GCF_046714055.1 Methyloglobulus sp.
TACGCCTGCAGCGCTTCGGGTAATCGTCTTGGTCGGGCGATAGGTGCCTCCCATCTTTAGGTTTTACTTTAAAGTGGAATTATAACCCCATACTATTGATAAGAAAACTTACTGTGATTGGTATAATACCCCGTTCACTTGGACGAAACAAGTCGCGTCTAATTTTGGCGGTACGCGTAATGGTATGGTGGTCAGTTGGCCCGCGGGTATCAAAGCAAAAAATGAAGTGCGTTCGCAGTTTCATCATGTGATCGATATTGCCCCCACTATTTATGCAGCCGTCGGTGTTCCCGCTCCCCGCGTCGTTGATGGCATAGAACAACGACCTATGGAAGGGGTCAGCATAAATTACTCGTTTGACGAAGCGAGCGCACCCGACACCCACAAGACACAGTATTTTGAAATGTTTGGTAACAGGGCCATTTACCATGATGGCTGGTTTGCAGGCACTATTCACAGGCTACCTTGGGAAACAACACCATTACATCCGTTAGCGGGTGATGTTTGGCAACTTTACAATGTCAATGACGATTTTAGCCAAGCCAACAATTTGGTGGATAAAAATCCTGAAAAACTGGCGAAACTGCAAAAGAAATTCATGGAAGAGGCAGTGAAGTATAACGTGTTGCCGATTGATGACCGTAGCATCGAACGCTTTGATCCAGCGATTGCGGGTCGCCCTGATCTGATGAATGGAAAGACTAGCTTAACCTTGTATGAAGGTGCGAAAGGCATACCCGAAAATGCGTTTATTAACATCAAAAATACCTCGCTGACTATTAACGCTGACGTCGATGTGCCAGCCAATGCTTCTGGCGTATTACTTTGCCAGGGGGGTGATTTTGGCGGCTGGACGTTTTACATGAAGGACGGTAAGCCCGTTTACGCCTATAACTGGTTGGGACTGAAGCAATTCACGATTGCCTCAAAACAGAAGGTTACTGCTGGCAAACATACCCTCAAGTTTGATTTTGCTTATGATGGCGGCAGAGGTGCGGGTGGTACAGGTAGTATTTTCCTGGATGGAAAGAAAATAGGCGAAGGCAAAATTGGCAAAACCCATAGCAATATTTTTGGGATAGATGAAACGGCTGATGTCGGCGTAGATGAAAATACCCCTGTGAATCCCGCTTACAAAGGCAAAAGCAAGTTCACGGGTAAGATTGATAAAATAACCGTTGAAACATTTCCTGCTAAGAAAATAGCCGGGTAAGCAAGTAGCAAGTAGCGGGAGAATTCATACCACGATTCTCCCGTATTCCGTTACACTCCATACGGGCTACTTACTGAAATAGCACTTGAATAGCCTGAGTTCGGCACAAAAAATAGACATGTAGGGGCAATCCCTTGTGGTTGCCCTGTTAAATACATTCCTGTTTAAAGGTAACCGGCAAGGAAATGGGTATTCGCAAGGGCAACCACAAGGGATTGCCCCTACATCTGGAAAGCCCCTGAATCTTATTCCAAACGGAGGTTAACTTAACCTGCGAGATATTTTAAAATAAGGGAACTATGGAGTTCGTAGTATGCTGAAATTTATCAAAGTGTCATTGCTGGTATTGACACTGATAGGTATCACTGCCTGGGCTGTTTTGGCTATTTATTTCGGTGATTCCCATAGTAGCATTGTTCAGGCCTGTGTAGCCGTAGTATTCGGCTTGTTTGGTCTGGTGACGTTGGCCAGTTTAGGCTTTGCACGTTGGCGTAGGCGAGCATTAGTAGCCTATTCAATCTTATTTTTTCTGATCCTGATCTGGTGGTTGTTTGCTGTTAGCCCATCAAATGAACGGCAATGGCAATCTGATGTGAGCAAACTGCCCTATGCCACAGTCGAGGGTGATACCGTTACAGTCCATGATATTCGCAATTTTGATTACCGCAGTGAATTTGACTTTTCACCAGCCTATTACACCAAAACCTTTGATTTAAATAAGATTGAGGGTGTCGATCTGTTTGCAGTTTATTGGATGGGGCTTGCCATTGCCCATACGATTATGAGCTTTAATTTCGGCGAAAAGGAGTATCTGGCTATTTCAATAGAAGCCCGCAAAGAGTTGAATGAAGGCTATTCTACGATCAAGGGTTTTTTCCGGCAGTATGAACTCATGTACATCGTGGCGGACGAACGCGATGTGATTCGTTTGCGTACCAATTATCGTAAAAATCCTACGGAAGATGTTTACCTTTATCGTCTACAAGGGCCTAAAGAAAATGCTCGTCGCTTGTTTCTTGAATACCTGCGAAAAATTAATGAATTACACGATAAACCGGCGTTTTATAATAGCTTGCTGGATAATTGCACCACGGCTATCTGGTTTAACACACGGGTCAATCCAGGACATCTGCCGTTTTCCTGGAAAATTCTGTTGAGCGGTTATGTGCCGGAGTATCTTTATGAATCTCAGCGGCTTGATACTCGAATCCCTTTTCTCGATTTGCAAAGGCAAGCGCATATCAATCCAGCGGCTCAGGCTGCCGATCAGTCGCCTGATTTTTCACAGCGTATTCGGGCGGCTTATGATAAGCTGCAGATACAGTGATGGGGTGTTTTTAAGCAGGAAATCTGGATGGACGATAATCAAAATTTCTGGCACTGAGTGAATTTGCCTTACCATGGCAGCCGGAAAGGATACTCATTCAGTTTTCTTTGTTCATCGTTTAATAACGATGTAGCATTTTTACTGTAACTTTTAATGAAATTACCCTCCCCACACAACACACTGGAATAAAAATCATGAATAAACGATCTAACATGTTCACTGTAAAAACCGGAGGGCTATTGTCATCTCTTGCAATCGCCATACTTTTGTCCGGTTGCGCAAGTATCGGTAAAGGCGCGGCGGAAGCCGTTCTGGAAAAATCCGAAAATGAAGATACCCGGCTATGCCAGGTGTGGGGCAAACCTTTTGCCGGTATTGAAGCCGATTTGGCCAAGAAGAAAGGAAAAACCAAGGTACTGTTTGTTCATGGCGTAGGCGATCATATACCGGGGTATACCACCCAATTTCTGGAGAAATTGGCCAAGGAATTAAACCTGAACGTGCGTTCGGAAGGCCCGAAAAATATTGAACTGAATACACCTTTGCTGCCGGGCAAGGAACTCGGCAATTTGCGGGTAAGCCACCTGCTCAATGAGCAGCATGACAAAGAACTTACCTTTTACGAACTCACCTGGTCGGAAATTACCCGACAAGAAAAAGCCCTGTTGAACTTCGATACTTCGGGAGAATATGATTTCCGCAGAGCCAGGATCAACGCCATGTTGAAGAAATTTAGCAATGATACCGGCCCCGATCCCATTATTTATCTTGGACAAAGCAGAGTGCCAATTTTGGCTGCATTCTCGCAGTCGTTCTGTTGGATGGCCACAGGCGAGTGGGAGGAACTTCCGAAAAGTGGTAAACATGCCTGCACGGGCCTGAAAGATACCAATGCCGGCCAGATCGCTAATGATGATTATGTAATTATTTCTCATAGCCTGGGTAGTCGTATCGCGATTGATGGTATGCAACGTATTGCTTCCTTGCTGGCATCACCGCAAAAATATGCCCCTGCAAACCAAAAAATTATCCTTTCTACAAAAGCAATTCAGGCATTGCAAAACAAGCGCATCCCCATTTTCATGCTGTCCAACCAGCTCCCCATGCTGCAATTGGGCCGGGAACTTCCCGAAGTGGCGGGACAGGAAGCGAATTATTGTGACCCTAAAGGCGCTGATTATAAAAAGCGTATGGTTAGTGAAACCGATATTATTGCCTTTAGTGATCCCAATGACCTGTTAAGTTATGGAATACCGCCCGGATTTTCTGAAAAATATATTGACTCCAGACTTTGTGCCAAGATCACCAATGTCAATATCAATATAGCCAAAATCATGGATGCCTTCGGTATGACCGATCTTGCCAATCCCATGCAAGCCCATGTCGGTTATGATACAGATGATCGGGTTATTGCCTTGATTGCCAAAGGCATTGGCAACGCTGGCACTTCGCCGCTAATTAAGCAACGCTGCGAGTTTACAAAAGAAATAAAGTGAGCGTGATAGTTTCCCTTTACAACCACTGGGGTATTCTATATATGTTTCTAAGTAGTGAAAAAAACTGGTCTACCGTTGGTTAGCTCTATTAAACCGGAGCAATCTTGCCCAGCATGGCGGCAACACTGCCCTGAGGGTGATGGCTTCATAATTGTAATAAATAGTTTTTCAACAATTTGATTTTATTGTTCTGCTTTAGGAGACCAGGTTAAAGGTATTAATCATAAGGAGTAAGAAAATGAAGCATCGCTTTGCAAGAAACGCTCAGTCAGCGCTCTTGATATCAACATTGGTGATATTGGTGGGAGGCTGTTCAACGCAACAGGCCGCATCACTGCCGGAACCGCAAGTGCAGCCAGCACCCTCCGTCGAATCCAATCCAGTTGAACCGTTTCCCATGGAACCAAAAGCAATGGATGCGCTACGGAAAATGGGGGGATTTCTGCGGACACTGAAAACCTTTGAGGTCAGATTCAAGGTATCCAAGGATGAGGTTCTCGATTCGGGCCAGAAAGTCATGGTCGACGGAATCTCCGAACTGACGGTGCAAGCACCTAGCCGCCTTCATTTCTCGACCAAGATTGACGAGGCCCATCGCGACCTACAGTTTTTCTACGATGGCAAGGCGTTCACTATCTACGGGAACACTAACAAGTTCTACGCATCGGTGGCCGCTCCCGCCACCACCCATGAATTACTGGACGTGGCCGAAGAACGCTACGACATAGACTTGCCGTTTAGGGACTTGTTCAGTTGGGGTACCGACAAAGCAGACATAACCGCAATACAATCGGCGATTTATATTGGCCCGACCAAAATTAACGATGTACCCTGCGATCATTATGCGTTCCGAAATGTGGACGTAGACTGGCAGATATGGATCGAACAGGGCAAGACACCGTTACCCAGAAAGCTGGTTATTACGACCAAGGAGGAAGAAGGGCATCCCCAGTATGTGTCAGTTATGGACTGGAATCTAGCGCCGAAGATTAACAAGCAATTATTCACTTTTGTTCCACCGAAGGATGCGCACAAGATTGAATTCGCCGTAGTTGAAGTTGCGACTGAAAACACGAAATAGGAAACTGGAGATCACCATGAAAAATTTAAAACTATTCACCCGGTCTGTCACCCTGGTTGCGACCATGAGCCTTGTCATCGGAAGCGGCTGGATGCTGCCCACAGGACGCAGTGGCTTGGCAAGGGCGAGGTGGTACGCGTGCCAACGTTTAATCGCGGCGGTAATTTCAATCGCGGCGCCAATGTCAATCGAAACGCCAATATTAACCGCAACACCAATATCAACCGGAACACCAACGTGAATGTCAACCGTAACGTTAATGTTCACGGCGGTTACTACGGTGGTGGTTACTATCATAACGACGGGATCGGTGTCGGCGGTGCAATTGCTATCGGAGTCGCAGGGATGGCGGTTGGATCGATGATAACGGCGGCTTCACTGCCCCGATCTTGCAGTATGGTGGGAATCAATGGCATTACCTACCAGCAGTGTGGCAGCACTTGGTACCAACCGCAATATTCTGGATCGCAAGTCAATTATATCGTAGTCAATCCGCCTCGGTGAGATTGGCAGGCTGAGAAATAGTGGTTTATGCTCGTCGAAAAAATAGGGGCATAATAAGTTGGCACATAAAACAAAAATATATTTTTGTCAGAAATAACATAAGAAAGGGGAGATTCGAAATGAAGAAAAGAAAATTTCCAAATTACGTCGTAATGCTTAGTCTTTTATTTACAGGCTTGGCAAGTGCAGGCGTTACTGAAGAGGATTTCAAGGCAAAATCCACACGCAATTTAATTAATCTTTGCACCGCTTCCCCGCAAGATGTTCATTACGGAGATGCCATTCACTTTTGCCATGGTTATTTAGTCGGTGCATTTCATTACCATACCTCTGCAGTTTCCAATGATCCTAATAAACAGTTAGTTTGTTTTCCGGATCCAAAACCTAGTCGTAATGAGTCCATTAACATGTTCGTTGCATGGGCTTTGAATCATCCTGAATTTATGAATGAAGTCCCGGTTGACACAGAGTTCAGATTTTTGGCCGAAAAATTTCCTTGTAAAAAATAGCAATGACTATTCTGGAGATAGATGATATGAAAATTTTTGCGTTTTTATTGATAGCGGTTTTGGCCTTTAATTTAACCGGTTGTGCTGGACTATCGGACACCCAACAACGTAGTGTTACCGGTGGCTTAGGTGGCGCTGCCGGTGGCGCCGTTATTGGTGCTATCGCTGGCAATGCCGGGATGGGTGCGCTCATTGGCGGAGCAGTGGGCACGGCTGGAGGCTTTTTATATGGTAAACATAAAGAAAGTGAACAAAAGGCATATGAGCAAGGACGCAAAGATGCACAGCGGTAAATATGCACTGATCACACTGACTTTTTAATGGCTTGGCCAATTAGCCCCGCAATTAACTGGTTTGGGTTAATTGCAAGAGTTCCCAGCGTTGTTTGGTATTGAGGAGAATACTAATACTGTCGATGAACATACAAGCACACGAAACCGGGCAACATGCCCAATGCCGTTAAGTTAAGAAAAAATACGTCGTTCCGGCATGGATTGCCGGAAACCAAGGATGGCATCTAGGCACAAGTCCCTGTGAACTGGATACCGGCAATCCATGCCGGTATGACGGCTTAACTTAACGGCATTAGGCAACATGCCCCGCCCGGCTTCCTGCACATTTGTACTTTTTAACTTAGCGCTTGGATTGCCTCAATTTATTTTAAGCAGCTAACTTACGGCATTCGTCCGCACATTTGCGGCAAGATTGAGCACAATGTTGACAATGATCCATATCGTGTTTAGAGCATTGGTCGTGACACCATTCGCAAATATCAGCACACAAAGAGCAGTATTGCTTTGCATATTTGCTATTCCGGGCTAACGCCCGCATACATTGCAGACAGATTTCTAAACATTCATAGCAGCAATTTGGACAATCATTATGGCTTTGTTTGCCCAGCATCGCGTTCAAACAAACTTCACATTCGATCGCACATTCCTGACAAGCCTCAATACAACTTAAATAGGATTCTGGTACTGATTTGTGCATAACTCCCCCTCATTGAAATAGTTTTGATAAGTTTTCATCAATGCTTCAAGGCAGTTCTTGCAAATCATTAATTGTATGGATTAACAAATAACGCTCAATCAATAACCCAAAAACTTACTTATGCATTACGCCCAATGATAAACACATCAAAATAGGTGTCAACTCTATTTTGTTAATTTCTTAGGCTTTGTGCGCTGTAAACTGTTAATTTGTAAAAAGGATGACTAAATGATTTCATCATTTATGAATGGTGTATGAATATGGATAACAAGACAAACAAACAAGATTAGGAATCCCTTAAAACCCTTAACGGCGGACTATTGACCACATGGCGCACTCCCCAACAACCTGCTGCTCCCACCGCGAATGCACCTATTAACGGTAAGGCAATCCATAAATACAAGGTAGGGCGGTAATCCATATTCAGCGCTTTAGAGTACAAAGCATAGAGTAGGGACTCGGAAATAATCACCGCCAATATGCCCGAAACCAGGCCCAGCAAGGTAAACTCTATGATGTGCGTTACCCTCAACAGGGAACGGTTAGCACCGAATGTACGCAGCAGCGCACTCTCATAGATACGGTTGTCCAAAGTCGAATAAATTGCCGAAAACAAGACGGTAAAACCTGCCATAAGCGCGAAATACAGCAGGTAATTAATGGCCTGGGTCAATTGCGTGAGTAGTGTTTTAAATTGTTTTAATATTAAATCGACTTCAAGGATCGTCATTGCCGGATATTTTTTTACCAGTTGGTTTAAATAGGTTTTTTTACTGTCTGGGAGATAAAAACTGGTGATAAAAGTACCTGGAAAAGACACCAAGGTTCCCGGTGAAAAAATCATGTAGAAGTTTGGCTTCATGGTATCCCATTGCAGCGCCCGAATACTACTAACTGTTACTGTTAGCTCCTGTCCGCCCACGATAAACTTTAATCGGTCGCCGAGATTGATTTTCAGGCTGTTCGCCAATTTTTGCTCAACTGAAACCAAACCTTTTTTTTCAGGCGACCACCATGTACCGGCAATAATTTTATTTTCTTCGGGCAGGGTTTCCGTCCAAGTCAAGCTAAGCTCCCTATGGGTGGCGCTTTCCCCTTGACTATCCTTGGTGACAATTTTTCGCACGGGCACACCATTGATTTCAGTTAGCCGTCCCCTTATGACCGGGCAAAATCGGCTACCTTCAATGCCTTGCTCTTGCAATTCCTTTTGCAGCGTGGTCAATTGTTCAGGAAAAATATTAAAGGCGAAATGGTTAGGTGCATGTTCGGGCAATTGTTTTTGCCAGTTTTCGATCAAATCGCTACGCACAGTGAAACTCAGCGCCATCGCAACCAGCGTTATACTGAAAGCAAGAATTTGACTGACAGTCGCATGGCTATTCCTCAACAAGCCCTGCAAGCCGAAGCGCCAATTCATGGACATGGCTGGTAAAGACCGCCGTGCTAGCGTCAGGATAAGGTGAACCAGTAATCCGAGCATCAGCAATAACACCAGACCTGCACAGAAAATGGTGACCGTCATGTTAAGATCTTCCGTGTATCGCCAAATGAGTACACCCACAATACCAGCAGCCAAACCGTAAACTAACCATGCGCTGCTAGGCAAGGGTTCCAAGTCCCGGCGCAATACCCTGGCTGGGGAAGTTTTTTTAAGACGAAGTAAGGGCGGTAAGGCGAACCCTATCAACACCGTCATACCCGTAATCAGGCCAAAGAAAACCGCCAGCCATCCGGGATTGGCAACGCTTTGGGGCAACAGGTTCCTTAATAGCTTGAATAGCATTTCCTGAACAAACCAGCCCAATAAGCAGCCTAAAGCGCTGGTCAATAATCCCAGAATCAAAAATTGACTGGTAAACAGCCAGAGCACATCGCTTTGCTTACTTCCCAGGCAGCGCAGTATGGCAGTCGCATCCAGGTGACGTTCGGTGTAACGCCGTGTTGCCATGGCAATAGCAACACCGGAAATAATAATGACAACAATACTGGATAAGCCCAAATAACGTTCGGCGCGGTTCAGTGCCGAACCCAGCTCAGGGCGGTCTTCATGAATATCCATGATGCGTTGGGCAAGATTCAACTGGGGTTTAACCCAGCGTTTGAATTTAGTCAGTTGCGATAACTCTCCACTGAACTGAAAAAAATAATGTACGTGACTGCCAGGTTGGATGACTCCGGTTTCCTGTAAATCCTGTTTATTTATCATCACACGCGGCGAAAAACTGTAAAGATCGCCCTGCTTATCCGGCTCATAGGTAATAATTTTTCTGACCACCAGTTTTTTTTCACCGACAGTGATGGGATCGCCTATGCTGAGTTTAAGCGCTGATAAGACACGTTTTTCCACCCATGCAAATCCGGGTTCCGGCCCATTGTGTTCGATAGTTTCGGCTGAGTAATCCGATGGGGTGGTTTTCAAAAAGCCCCGTAGGGGATAACCTGCACTGACTGCTTTGATACCTGCGAGCAATAGTTCATCATGTTCAATCAAGACACTGGGAAATTCGGCAGCTTGGGCTTGTGCTAAATGCAGTTGTTTAGCTTTTTCTAACCAGGATTCAGGAAGGGTTGCATGGCTGGTTATGACCAAATCAGCCGCCAGAAATTCAGCGGTTTGGTCGGTCATCGTGCGTTCCAAACGGTCTGAGAACAACGCAATGGCGGTCGAACTGGTGACCGCAATCAGCAACGCCAGAAACAGGATGGTCAGTTCTCCCGCACGGCTATCCCGCCATAGCAAGCGCAGGGCGAGGCCAAATGGCTTCATACTATCCTCCCGGCAGCCAGTTTGATGATGCGTTGACAGCGACTTGCGAGTGATTGGTCGTGGGTCACCAGAATCAGGGTCGTGTTGTTTTCCTGATTCAGTTCAAATAACAAATCAATGATATTTGCCCCAGTTTTGCTGTCCAGATTCCCGGTCGGCTCATCGGCAAACAATACCGCAGGCCTGGACACAAAGGCCCGCGCTAAAGCCACACGTTGTTGTTCACCGCCGGAAAGTTGTCTGGGCGTGTGGGTCAGGCGTTCAGACAAGCCCACCCGCTTCAATAAGTCGATGGCGGCATTCCTGGTATTTTTGTCTCTCCTCAACTCCAATGGCAACATCACATTTTCCAGTGCGGTAAGCCCTTGCAGCAGTTGAAATGACTGGAACACAAAGCCGACTAGCTGATTACGCATCGCAGCCCTGCCATCTTCGTCCATGCGGGTCAGGGATTTGCCATCCAGGGTAATTGAACCCGTTGTCGGGGTATCCAGCCCTGCCAACAAACTGATTAAAGTCGATTTCCCGGAACCGGATTCCCCAGCAATGGCAACGCTCTCACCGAATTCGACCAGTAAATTAATGCCTGACAAGATATGCAGCGTTCCATTGGAAGTCTTGACGGATTTGCCCAGGTTTTCAGTTACAATGATCTTTGTTGATTTGTGAGTTAGCGCCATGCTTAAGTTTTTAGTTGCGAGTGTCATTTCGTTAGTATCGGTGTCTGTCGTGGCAAAATCAATTGTTGTGTTGGGCGATAGCATCAGCGCGGCTTATGGCATTGAAGTGGGACAGGGATGGGTGGCGTTGGTTCAGGGCAAGTTGCAAGAAAAGCACAGTGACTACACCGTCAACAACGAGAGTATCAGCGGCGACACCAGCGCGGGAGGATTGGCACGGGTTGACGATGTGCTGTCCAGGCACAAGCCCAGCGTCGTCGTCATAGAGCTGGGCGCCAATGATGGTTTGCGGGGACTGTCGCCCACTATCCTTAAAAATAATCTTGCCGAAATCGCCCGTCGCGCCCAGAAATCCGGTGCCAGGGTATTATTGCTCAGTATGCGAATTCCTCCTAATTATGGTAAACGCTACACTGAGATGTTTTACAATGTTTATCCGCAATTGTCCAAGGAACTGGGCGTACCTTATGTGCCTTTTATTCTTGAGGATGTCGCCTTGGCGAAGCAATTGATGCAGCAAGACGGTTTACATCCCAATGATAAGGCCCAGGCCATCATTGCCGATAAAATATGGCCGCATTTGTTGCAATTATTAACTCATGTTACGCACCCATAGTTGAAGTAAACTATAAGGATGAATACAGAACTGTTAGAAATATATAGCGATTACTTATTGAGTTCATTTGGTCAAACGACGGCGACCGGGTTGTCCAG
>NZ_JBKKBJ010000245.1:0-4447 GCF_046714055.1 Methyloglobulus sp.
CTGGATACCTCGGAGGACTATTATTCTGAGATTATTACGACCCGTACTTATCAGGATCGTTTGGACACGCTGGCAAGAGTGAGGGATGCGGGTATCAATGTGTGTTGTGGTGGCATTGTCGGCATGGGTGAAAGCGATGTTGACCGGGCCAAGCTGCTGATCGAACTGGCCAATATGCCTAAGCACCCGGAAAGTGTGCCTGTCAATATGCTGGTTCAGGTTGAAGGCACACCGCTCATGGGCACTGAAGAGCTAGACCCTTTTATGTTCATCAGGACGCTTGCGGTGGCACGGATTATGATGCCCCAATCCCGTGTGCGGCTGTCTGCAGGGCGCAATAACATGAGTGATGAGATGCAGGCTCTGTGTTTCTTGGCGGGAGCCAACTCGATTTTTTATGGCGAGAAACTGCTCACGACCGATAACCCCATGACTAACCATGACCAAGATTTATTTGAGCGTTTAGGGGTGAACATGAGCGCATCGACGTATAACTAAAGGCGGTTCCGTTGTTCGATTTGGCCGCCAACCTTGGTACATTGGCACAGCAAGGGTTATACCGTTCCAGACGAATTATCGAATCCCCGCAAGGCGTTAACCTGATTTGTGACGGCAAGGCTGTCATCAATTTTTGCAGCAATGATTACTTAGGGTTAGCTAATCATCCTGATGTGGTAACAGCTTTCAAGTCCGCAGTGGAGAGGTTTGGTGTAGGCAGCGGTTCCGCCCATTTGATTTGTGGCCACAGCAGCACGCACCATGCCTTGGAAGAAGAACTGGCGGAATTTACCGGACGTAATCGGGCGTTGTTGTTTTCCACAGGTTACATGGCTAATATGGGCGTTATTTCAGCCTTGGTCGGGCGGGGCGATACGGTGTTTGAAGACCGATTGAACCACGCTTCCTTGCTGGATGGCGGTTTGCTGTCAGGCGCTAAATTTAAGCGCTATGCCCATGCCGATCCCGATCATCTCGACAATATTTTAGATAAGGTCGTGGGCAGTAAGCTCATAGTTACAGATGGCGTATTCAGCATGGACGGCGATACTGCGCCTTTGCGAGTACTATCAGCCGTTGCAAGAAAACATTCGGCTTGGTTGATGGTGGATGATGCCCACGGGATAGGGGTTTTAGGTGATCGCGGGGGGGGCATCCTCGAACAAATGGACTTGAAGCAAAACGATGTGCAGGTGTTGGTAGGTACGTTAGGTAAGGCATTCGGTACGTTTGGCGCCTTTGTCGCCGGTTCCGAAGAAGTGATTGAAACCTTGCTGCAAAAAGCCCGAACCTACATCTATACCACCGCTTTACCCGCAGTAATAGCGGAAGCCACGCGCACCAGCTTAAAAATTGTTCGGACGGAAAACTGGCGAAGGGAAAAGCTCAGAAAACTGACCGGGCGTTTCAGGGCAGGTGCCGGGGAGTTGGGTTTACCATTGATGGCTTCATCTTCGCCTATCCAGCCTATTAGGGTCGGTCATTCCGAAAAAGCAGTCACTGCCAGCAATGCCTTATTTGATAGCGGCTTTCTTGTAAGTGCGATCAGGCCGCCTACGGTGCCTTTAGATGGCGCAAGGCTGAGGGTGACTTTTTCCGCCCAGCATGAAGAACACCAAATCGACCAATTATTGGATGCGCTTGCCAAAGTATTAGCATGACAAAAATCCATACTGAAACTTTCGGACAGGGCAAACCCATAGCACTAGTCCACGGCTGGGCAATGCACAGCGGAATTTGGCGTTTGTTTGCCAAGGAGTTGGCAAAATTCTATCAAGTGACCTTGATTGATTTGCCTGGGCATGGGCGCAGCGAGGCTATCATGCCTTTTACGCTTGAAACGGTTAGTAAAGCGCTGGTTGATGCCGTCGCTGATGTCAATAATTGCTGGTTAGGCTGGTCACTTGGGGCTGAAGTCGTGCTGGAGATTGCCCGTCGGTTTCCCGAGCGGGTTAATAGCCTGGTTTTTCTTGCCGGGACCCCGTGTTTTGTTCAGAAAGGTTTGTGGCCGGGTATGGACAGACAGGTTCTCGACAGTTTCGCGGAAAGCTTGAAACAAGACAGCCAAACGACATTGCTCCGGTTTCTGTCGCTTCAGGTTACAGATTTAGTTGACCAGAAAGTCGCCTTACAAGAATTAAAGGCCTTGGTTTTTGAAAGTCCAGCGCCTGATCCGCAAACATTGCAAGAAGGATTAAACATCCTTAAACAGGCTGATTTAACGGCGGAATTTGCCAGCCTGAAAATACCCGTTGCCGTAATTTTGGGGGAACTGGACACTTTGGTTCCCATCGCTGTAGCTGGAAAAATGCAGGGCTTACTGCCGGGAATCGATTTGACAGTTATTGAAAGGGCAGGACATGTACCGTTTTTATCGCATCAACAGGCTGTAGTGAAAGCAGTATGCCATTTTATGGATCAGTGATCTTTATGGATAAATGACCATGCTGGTAAAAACCAGGATAAAACAATCGTTTGCGACTGCTTCGGCATCGTATGACAGCGTGGCGCTATTGCAACGAAATGTTGGCAGAACCTTATTGCAGCGTATAGAAGTTATCGGCCAACTTGATACAGTAGTCGATTTAGGGTGTGGTACAGGTTTTTTAATCAATGAATTTCTGGGACAAAAAATCTGTACACCGGAACAGGTTGTCGCAATGGACATTGCTGTGCCGATGTTGCAAATAGCCCGTAACAAACTGAAAAACAACTGTTCAGTCGCTTATCTTTGCGCGGATGCGGAATTTTTGCCGTTCCAGCCACGATCTGTGGATTTGCTCATATCCAATCTTGCCTTCCAGTGGTGTGACAATCTTGAGAAGGTCTTTAGTGACGTTAAACGGATATTGAAGCCAGAAGGCCGATTTTTTTTCACAATCTTTGGGTCTTCTACCCTGCATGAGTTAAAAAGCGCTTGGGGTGAAGTCGATGATTACACGCATGTGAATACTTTTTACAGCGGAACGCAGTTAACTGATTTTCTTAACCAAGCCGGTTTTCAACAGGTCGAGCTAGAAATCTGTTCTTATGTTTCAACGTATGAATCAGTTTGGGAGTTGATGACTGAGTTAAAACAGCTAGGCGCACGCACTGTAATGGCGGGATGCAATAAACAGTTTACCAGTAAGGCAGCTATGCAGCGCATGATCTGTGCCTACCAAAAGCAAGATGAAAATGACCTGGTTCCGGCGACCTTTGAGGTTCTTATGGTTGCGGTTAGGGCGTAGCTGGTTTAACAGGTTTAATCATGGGACAAGGCTACTTTATTACCGGAACAGACACCAACGTAGGAAAAACCTGGGCTACAGTGGCCTTGATGCGGTATTTTAAAGGTAAAGGAAAATCGGTTATCGGCTTGAAGCCAGTGGCTTCCGGTTGCATTGCCAAGGATGGGAGATTGGTCAATGCGGATGCGCTCTTGTTACAAGAAAATGCTACGGTAAGGCTGGATTATCGTTCGGTTAATCCTTACGCCTTTGCGCTTCCGGTTTCCCCCCATATCGCAGGTAAGGATAACCCGGTCGAACTGGATGTGATTGTTAATATATTTAATGCCATAAAAGGACAAGCCCAGGTAATCCTGGTTGAAGGCGCTGGCGGCTGGTATTCTCCGCTCAATGAAAATCAGGATAACAGCGATCTTGCGGTTGTATTAGAGTTGCCTGTGCTAATGGTGGTAGCTGTTAAGCTCGGTTGCATCAATCATGCAAAACTAACGTATCAGGCGATAAAAAGTGACAGGGTTTCCTGCGCTGGCTGGATAGCGGTATGTACGGATGCTAATACGATGTACCCTAAAGAGATTGTATCCACCATAAAAAAAATGTTGGACGTACCGCTTTTGGGCGTGTTGCCTTATATGGATGCCCCTGATTTTAAGGTGTTAGCAATGAATTTTTCGCTTAGGAATTTAATTTATTGATTTCAAGGGTTTTTAACTTGGCGGTTTCAAGGTTGAAGTGCAAATATCACGGCATGATGCTGCTTAAAATCAAATGCGTCTGGTGTAAACAATTCAGCAGGGCATTTGAAACCTAACGATTTGCGTGGCCGGGCGTTTAGCTTCCACGCGATCGCATCTAAATCTTCTTGGGTGGACACGCTTAAGCCTTCCCCTTTGGGCAGGTACTGCCGAAGTGACCCGTTGGTGTTTTCGTTAATGCCGCGCCGCCAAGGGCCATGTGGGTCGGCAACGTACACTTTGACGCCCGTCTGCCCAGTCAACCTGGCATGTGCCGCCATTTCCCTGCCTTGGCCATAGGTCATCGACAAGCGCTTCTGGGCTCCAATACCGGTCAAGGGCATGGCTAAAGCCCTGTAATGCAGGTTCAGCACCCGCATTCCCCATCTTGGCCAATACCGTAAACGACGTGGTTATTTCTACGGTCGCGCCTACCGCTGGGCGGTTGCCTTTCCCTTTGGCCAAGTCACCTTCCCAGTGACCAGG
>NZ_JBKKBJ010000246.1:0-12290 GCF_046714055.1 Methyloglobulus sp.
TACCTGATTACGTATAAGACTCAGCTACTTTAGAAACTGCAAGTAGACGAAACGCTTGATTTAATGGCCCTCGCTATTTTTTCGAGTTGAATAACGGGATAAAAAAACGAGAAATGCGAACTTTTTATTGACCAATAAAGTTTCGGTTGCATTCCAGTTTATATTAAATATATATAAATCAGTTTGTTATATAAATGTTCTTTTTGTTAAAGTTAGCTGAAACTTATACGTAATCAGGTAACTTTATTATCCCTATTTTGTCTTGTTGGGCTGTTTGGAAGAACGCTTCTTCTTGGTGGATTTGGTCTCAACCTTGACCTGGGTGGTGCCGTCCTCTTTCATATCAAGCTTATTGGCCGCTGCACTGGAGAGATCGATGACGCGATGCTCGGCATAAGGTCCACGGTCATTGATCCTGACCTCGACCTTCTTGCCATTATCGAGGTTGGTCACTTTGGCTTTGGTTCCCATCGGCAAAGTCGGATGGGCAGCCGTCATCTCTTTTTGGTCAAAGGTCTCGCCATTGGCGGTCTCCTTACCGTGAAATCCTGGCCCATACCATGATGCCTCGCCGACCTCCTTGTGAACAGGTTTGGTGATGCCACTCCCTTTCTCTTGCTGCGTCAGTTTGCTTTGCCCGCGCGAGTGTTCCGAGCTACAGCCGGAAATAGCCAAGGCGCCTATAAAGGTTGCTCGTGAAACAACTGAAAGCCATTTGCGGAGAGACATGACACCGGTGGGCTCTAGCATGACTTTCCAAGACAAGGGCTTTGAATCGGGAATTTCCCGGAGTTGCTCGTCGTTAGGCGAGGCATCGTAATATTTAACTGATTGATATGGCATGTGTGCTCTCCTATCGGTGAATTTCAGGCGACCTGGCCGCCTTTATTGACGATCAGTTCCGTTTCAGAACATTGAGTGGGTTGGAAATATTCATTGTCGTAGTGTTTATTTCAGGCGGCGCTCAATTGCTCTTGTGTCTAAAATATGCCAAATCCCTGGAAGAGTCTGTACGATAGCGCACAGATATTAGATGCGGTTTGTAATAATGTGCAAAACTGCCGATCTAACTTCGCTATAGCCACGAAAGCCCTTAAGGAGTGATAACGATGCGCCGCCTACAAATTAAACACCTAACAACTTATCAATACGCTGATTCCGTAACCCTGCTGCCGCATAAATTGCTCTTGCGCCCACGCGAAGGGCATGACATCCGTATCGAATCGGCTGAGCTGATTATTTCTCCTCCCTACCAACTGCAATGGCAGCGCGATGTCTACGACAATGCCGTGACCCAGGCCACCTTTTTCGAGTCGAGCAGCCGGCTTTCAATCGACAGCCGCGTTCTGATCCAGCACTATGATGACCAGCCCCTAGACTTTCTGGTGGCGGATTATGCGGTGTTTTTCCCCTTTCAATACGATGCCACCGAAAGCGTTGATTTAGGGCCTTATCTGTCAGTGATTTTTGACCAAGACCGACCGATGTTGAGTACGTGGTTGAGGCAATTCTGGTACGCCGGCCAAGTAGTGGAAACCTATCTGCTGCTGGAGTGGATCAATAAAGCGATAGCGACCGGATTCACCTACCAACAGCGCGAGGAACTGGGCGTTCAGACACCGGCGGCCACTTTGACCAGAGGCACCGGTTCCTGCCGCGACTTTGCGGCCTTGTTCATCGATGCTTGCCGTTCCTTGGGCCTGGCGGCACGCTTTGTCAGTGGCTACCTGTACTCCCCAACGTTACCGAAGGGCCAGGGCGCAACCCATGCCTGGTCAGAAGTTTACCTGCCCGGTGCCGGCTGGAAGGGATTCGACTCCACGTCCGGCCAAGTGGTTGGCAACCAGCACATTGCCGTGGCCGTAAGCCGACATCCCGAAACAGTGCCTCCCGTATCCGGCGCGTTTACATTGCCCCCAACCGCCACTCCCCAATCACCGGTTATGTCCGTGTTGGTTGAAGTGTCCGAAATTCCGGCGTAGCAACGGATAGGCTACTGCCACCTTTACCCAGGATACCCTCGTAGATTTCTTTATCCGCCCGATAACACCCGCATGAAGTGGCTTCCAGGCCTACCCTGTCGAGAATCGTGATATCCCCGCGTTGGTAGCTGATGAGATTTCGCTGTTGTAACATATTTGCCGCCTTGGTGATGCCGACGCGGCGTATACCCAGCATATAGGCCAAGAATACATGGGTAATATGGATGTGGTCGGAGTGCGCCCTGTCTTGAGTCATCAACAGCCAACGGGAGAGACGTGCCTCCACCAAGTGGAAGCGGGTACAGGCGGCCGATTGCGCAAGCTGGCTCATCGTCACATAGAGATACCGTTTCAACTCCCGCTGCAACGCAGGGCTCTGTTCAAGTATACGAAGAAACGATGATGCCGTTATGCGCAGCGCGGATCCTGCTCCCAGAACCAAAGCGGTAAATGGCGCAATATCGACGCCCAGCATGAGGGTAATGCCGAGTATGCCTTCATTGCCGACCAGCCCCACTTCCAAATTTTTGCTGTCGACAGGCGCCACCAAGGAAATGAAGCCTCCGGTCGGGAAATAGACATGAGGAATGACTTCTTCGGCGCGGTAGAGTACCTTGCCCATAATAAGCTCGATGTGTTCGCAATTAGCGAGCAATTGCTCGCGATCCTTGTGGAGTAGAGCATCTAGCAGACGATTGGTTGCCGGGACAGCTTGAGTAAACGTCATTATGTGTATTCCTGTGATATGTGTGGAAACTCGACAGCTTATCTAGGATGATGGTAATCCCCATATCGGAGCTTGCCAGGGAGGATGTCTCCCATAGTCAGAGGGGCAAGCTACCACAGTTGCTTTCTGCCTTCTGTACGTTAACGCACTTACGATCCGTTTGATTGGGAAAGCGGGGATTGATGAAAGGCAGATTCAGATACGCCATTGCGATACAAAATCGACGGACATTTTCAATGGTTTTGCTATGTACGGTAGCAGACGGACAATAGATGGAAATCGTCGTATTCTCTAAGTCACGGTACAAATATCGCATGTTTTCGGATTTCCCATGCGAAATGGCATCGAAGCAGGATCACTTATCGTTTGCTTATGTCCGTGTATGACGATACTGATCGCCATACAACCATATGAATGAGAGGTAAACAAAATGATTTGGGATCAAATTGAAGATAACTTGAAAGAATTTATAAACAATGTCAAGGAACAATGGATTTGGTTTATCGACGAC
This sequence comes from Methyloglobulus sp., assembly GCF_046714055.1. Classification (GTDB taxonomy): domain Bacteria; phylum Pseudomonadota; class Gammaproteobacteria; order Methylococcales; family Methylomonadaceae; genus Methyloglobulus. Next base: position 3,221 of record NZ_JBKKBJ010000246.1, read on the forward strand.
CAACGGGATGTGCTCGAAGGTAAGCGGAATCACCTTACTGGCAAGACTCAGAAAGCCTATGTGATCGACATTGACGAAGCTGAAAAACGATTGGCAGACTGGCAGAAACTCCAAAGAGACAAGATTTGTAACTAAGGCTGACAACCTTAGTCTAGGCGTAACTGAATCTCGTCCACATGGCAGGGTGTTAAAAAACACCCTGTGAGGTTGGTATAAAATTGTATAAATTCACAGATGTACATTTACAACAACAGCCAATTGCAAAGGGCTTAATTCCCCAAAACTCCTTAGCCGGCATGAAGTTGGAAATTACTTTTTGCCAAATTCCCTGCTTATCCAATTTTGTCCATTATGAGTACAACCATGAATCAACCTGACAATAATGAGTTAAATCCTGCCGAAGCATCTAAGAAGAAGCATCAACTTCCAAACTTGAAGTACGAATATGATGCGCTAGAGCCCTACATCGATGTACGCACCATGATGTTGCATCACGACATCCACCATGGGGGCTATGTGGAGAAGTTGAATGCGGCGTTGGAGAAGGTTCCGGACTTTCAGAATGCCTCGGCGTTGTGGCTATTGTGCAATTTCGACAAACTGCCAAAAGAAATCAGGATCGCGGTTCACCACAATGCGGGTGGTCATGTCAATCACAGCATGTTCTGGCGAACAATGAAACCTGATTCAGCAGACGAACCTAAAGGATTGCTTCGTGAGGCCCTCAATCGCGATTTTGGCAGTGTCGAGGAGTTCAAGACCCGGTTCGAAGAAGAAGGCGCCAATCTGTTTGGGTCGGGATGGGTATGGCTGGTGCGAACCCAGAAGGATGACGGAAAGCTCGAGGTGGTCACCACGTCCGGCCACGATAATCCTATGATGAAGGGCCAATTTCCGCTATTGCTGAACGACGTCTGGGAACACGCTTACTACCTGCACTATGAAAGCCGCCGCCCTGACTACTTGAAGGCCTGGTGGTCGGTTGTCGATTGGGAAGAGGCGAACCATCGTTTCAACCTTTCAAGTAACTCCGTAGAGGAACTCTGGGAAGCGGAAGGAGGAGTCCTCCCCGTGACATAAAGTAGTGGACATCAGTAATAAATTACTATGTGCGTTAGCAGACGGACACTAGAGGAAAATCGCCGTATTATCTAATACCGCGAGAAAATAGTTTGTACGCTTTCCGGCTTTCCGATGCGAAATGTCATCGGAGCCGAACCAAGTGTCCCTGCTGCTTATGTCCGTATTTGTGACGGTAGCTATCGTCATACAATCATCAAATGAGAGGTATACAAAATGAACTGGGATCAAATTGAAGGTAACTGGAAGCAAGTAAAAGGCAATGTCAAGGAACAGTGGGGCAAACTGACCGACGATGATCTGGACGTGATTGCCGGTAAGCGAGATCAGCTTGCCGGAAAGATCCAGGAAGCTTACGGGGTCACTAAAGACGATGCGGATAAACAGCTTTCCGACTGGCAGAAGACGCAGAAAGATACGGATCGATACAGCAGGGACATGGATGATTGACCTCAACAACAAAATAACTAAATCTTATGCAACAAGAAAAATCATGAAAAATATAAAAATCAGGGTGCTGTCGCTTGCTATTGGACTTGCCTTGAGCACCGGCGCAATGGCAGAAAGTATGTCAAAGGATCAATACGAGTTTAATGAAAAAAATATCGATACGGATTACAAGGTTGCCAAGGAAGTGTGCGGTTCGCTGGCAGGAAACGCCAATGATATCTGTGTCGCAGAAGCAAAAGGTAAAATGAACATTGCAAAGGCCGAGCTTGAGTACAACTACAAACCTACCGTTAAGACCATGTACAAAGCCCGCGTCGCCAAAGCTGATGCCGATTATTCGGTGGCCACCCAAAAATGCGATGACAAAGATGGTAACGACGAGGACGTTTGTGTGAAGGAAGCGAAAGCTGCCAAAACCCAACAAACAGCTGCCGCCGAGGCTCAGATGAAGACATCAAAGGCCGACGCAGTAGCGATTGAGAAATCGTCTGATGCGCGTAAGGATGCAGAAACGGATATGCGCGATGCCAACTATGCGGTAGCAAAAGAAAAGTGTGATGCTTTGGCCGACGACGCCAAGGTTCTGTGCATGAGCAATGTAAAGGCTCACTTCACCAAATAATAAACAGCTTCAGACAAAAAATGGATTTTCCTAGGCACATTAAGGAAAATCTGTGGAATTTGTCAGAGGAATATCAATATTACTAGTAGCCCATTCCGCCAAAACAATTAAAAAATCCGTTCGGCCTTAGCTTGTCGAAGACCGCTACAAACCTGATGCTTGCGGTTGGACAAGCTCACCGCGAACGGTAATTGTTTGAATGGAACGCACTACTAGTATGTTTTTTAGTTTATTGCCAGTCAGTGTGGGGATTCCAGCTATTAGTAAAGATACAAAGGAGTGGAAAATGAAACAATCTACAAATAAGACTTCCGCAGCCAACGCTGCTGTGCTGTCCGATATCCAGACCCTGCGCAAGCGCGCTCGAAAAAATATCGAGGAAGGCGCAGTTACCATGGGCTATGGGGCTGATCGAAAGGAAGTGATCCGTTTATTGAATGAAGCATTAGCTACTGAGCTAGTCTGCGTTTTGCGTTACAAGCGGCATTATTTCATGGCAAAGGGCATCAATTCCGATTCGGTCAAAGCAGAGTTCCAGGCTCATGCAACCGAGGAAATGGCACATGCAGACCGCCTTGCAAAGCGCATCACAGAATTAGGTGGAGAACCCAATTTCTCCCCTGATGGATTGAGTGCCCGCAGCCACGCCGAGTACGTCGAAGGTGATACGCTCAAATCGATGATCAAGGAAGACCTAATCGCCGAACGAATTGCTATCGAAAGTTACCGTGAAATGGTCATTTACCTGGCTGAACACGACCCGACTACCCAACGTATGCTCAAGGAGATTCTCGCCATGGAAGAAGAACATGCCGATGATCTTGCTTCGCTATTAGCGGGTATGTAGCCCTAAAACGGTTAAGCTGAAGCTCTGGAAAAACCAGGAAACGCTGAACAAACTGTTCCTGCTCATGGTTTGATCGGCTTGATAAGCTCACGGACTCACCACAAGCGAAATCAATACCTTACAGTTCATCCTGAGCCTTCCGAAGGATTAAAAGAGCATTTTCCTTAGTGAGGTTAAGCACATTAGATCGTCAAGTTTTGATAAATCACGCCTCCTGGTCGTTCAACCGACACCCAAAACAGACAATCAACATGGTATTCCTGTTTAAACTGCTCTCAAGTTAAAACTTCTTATAATCAACCTCTAACATAAAGGAAACCACTATGAAAACTAGAAAAATCATCCACAAAATATCTTATGCTATAAATCCCAGCCCAAAAGATGCAACAAACCGGCAATCTTTTAAAAGTTTCTCTCTGCCAATCTGGGTAGCATTTGCTATGAGTATAAGCCTTAGCTTTGTTACCAACCCTGTGAGGGCAGAAACTACTGGAACTGAAGATATCCAGCATTACATGAAACCTCAAGGCATTGAAAACACAGTGGGAAGAGCCCAACAAAACACTAAAGAATTCCCGGCTGCAAAGGCTGCTGTAGTTAAAAAAACAAATCAGGGAGAGCATGTCACTAATTCTGGAACAGATGAAACGGCATCAACTTCAAACGAAAGCAACCAAGATTATCCTGCCTTTGGTGTATTGGATAAAAATCAGGATAATTTCATAAGTCATGAAGAAGGATACAGCAATGAATCATTAATCAAGAACTGGGATAAACTCGATACTAATCTTGATGGAAAACTGAACTCTGACGAGTTTTTAACACTGAAACCGATTGCCGAAAGAGTTGAAGCCCAAAAAACTGACCATCCTCAAGAGGTTGAACAATATAAGAATGGCAAATATATTTCTCCTACAGAACAAATTGAACGTAATCGTAAAGAAATAACGAATAAATCCGACATTACAAAATAATTCCGTGTAACCGCGAAAATTAAAAGTTATCAAGTAAGCCGTCTGCAAACTCATCTTCAATTTTTGATGGGAATTATGCACTTTTGGGATGTCTCAGGAAATATAAAAAATATGAAGAATATAAAACAACTAGAGCGGTGGGCGTGGCTGCTTGATAATTCAATTCGTATTCCTGGTACCTCTATTAAAATGGGACTCGATAGTCTGATAGGTTTAATTCCGGGAATTGGGGATATAACGGGTGGGGCATTATCCAGTTATATCTTGCTGCAAGCTGTTAACACTGGAGTCTCACCCATTGTTATTGCCCGCATGGCTGTAAATATAGTGCTGGATACGTTGATAGGCATGATTCCATTAGTAGGGGATATTTTTGATATTTCTTTTAAAGCCAATCTAAGGAATATTGAGTTGATGACAAGCTACTTTAATTCGCCCCAGGAAGCAGTCAAGAGAAATACCATATCCATCGTGATAATATCAATTTCGCTCATCAGTGCGCTGGTGATCATCGTTTGGATAACTATTAAAATATTTGTGTGGTTACTAAATGCAGTTAATTAAGTTCTGTTAAGGCGCCATAGTCTCATTAACTTACTTTTATATACTGCAAATAGTTTTCATTATAAACCTACGAGGAAATTAAAGGGCCGAAATGCCGATATGCAATCTCTCACTTTAAATAGTCACAGCATTTTAATTTTGGTCTATACAGCACCGAAGAGTATATGCTCTACTTTAAAGGGTTGAAATATCATATTGGCTTGGACCCGTGAAATATGCTGTTCTTTTTCATTTATTTACTTCTCCGGGTCTAATCATTTTGAGTAGACAAGCATTGAACTAAAGATATTAATTTTTGATTTTATGGATCTTTCAACAGGCCTCCCCTTCTGGCTGGTAAAAAATGGGCTACCGTACGATTATCCGCAATTAGATAAAAATATCAATTGCGATGTGGTAATCCTAGGAGGCGGTATTACTGCTGCTATAAATGCCTTTATCTTGATTGAGGCCGGCATTCCATGCGTACTTGTAGAAAAAAGAAGTATAGGCTTAGGTAGTACGATTGCCACGACAGCCCTGCTTCAATACCAGATCGATACACCATTAAGCAAATTGATTGAACTCAGGGGCGAAGAACAGGCGAGGAAGGCGTATTTACTATGCGCCGAAACAATTGAGACTTTAGCCAAAATCAGTAAAAAAGTGGGGTATCACGATTTTGAACGGAAAAGCAGCTTATATTTTGCATCCTATAAAAAAGATGTAGACCTGCTCAAAAAAGAATACGCACTGCATAAATCTTTAGGGTTGGATATTAAATACTGGGATGAAAATAAAGTTAAAGAAAAAATGGGGTTTTCCGCTGCGGCAGCACTTTATAGTGATCATTCAGCGCAAATTGATGCGTATAAGTTATGCCACCTCATTTTACAGTACTGCATCAGCAAAGGGTTGAAGGTATACGATCGGTCAGAAATGGTCGATATAAAACACAGCAAAAGCGGTGTTGCCATGAAATCCATCCAAGGACATAAAGTCAATTGTAAGAAGTTGATTTATGCAACAGGATTTGAAGTCGTTGACTTAATTGAGAAAAAAATAGTTCAATTATTCAGTACTTGGGCCATCGTTAGTCAGCAAATAGAACACAAAAAAGAATTTTGGCACAATAACTGTCTGATCTGGGAATCGAAAGAAGCTTATTTATATATACGAACAACAGCAGATAACCGAATAATGCTGGGGGGTCGGGATGAAGAAACCAATAATCCCAAGGTTAGGATAGACAAACTGGATTTAAAAACGCAACAATTAGCGGACGATTTTGCCAAATTATTTCCAAAACTCAGTTTCCAACCTGAATTTTCGTGGGCTGGCACTTTTGGGGTCACGAAAGATGGCCTGCCCTTTATCGGCCATTATGAACCAAAACCCAATGGTTTATTTTCCTTGGGATTCGGTGGCAATGGGATAACGTTCTCTGTCATTGCTGCGGAAATAATTAGGGACATATTATTGGAAAAATACAATCCCAACGAAGCAATATTCGCTTTTGATAGATAAATGGCTATATCGCCTAAGTGTACATGCTGCTTAATTCACTGCATCACGTAAGGTAACAAATTCTTCGGCAGCGGTAGGGTGTATCCCGATAGTAGAATCAAAGACCGTCTTGGTCGCACCGGCTCGAATGGCAACTGCCATGCCCTGGATAATTTCAGGGGCATCAGGTCCTGCCATGTGCATGCCGACAACCCGGTCAGTGCTGCGTATCACAATCATCTTCATCAGGGTTTTTTCATCGATACCGGAGAGGTTGTTTTTCATTGGTGTGAAACTGGTTTTGTAAATGTCGATGTCCGGGTATTTTTCGCGCGCCTGTGCTTCGGTCAGACCTACAGCACCAATAGTGGGCTGGCTGAAAACAGCAGTGGGAATATTGTCATAATCTACCGGTCCCAGTTGATTGACATACAACTTGTTCACCAAAGCCATGCCTTCTGCTATGGCTACCGGAGTCAGGTTGACCCGGTTAGTCACATCACCCAGTGCATAGATTGACGGCACATTGGTTTGATAGTCACTGTTGACTTTAATCGCACGTTCGCTGTCCAGTTCAACGCCAAGCATCTCTAGTCCGAATCCGGTTGTATTCGGTATTCTGCCAGTGGCATACATAACCAGATCTGTGTTCACTTTGCTGCCATCAATAAGCCGTGCTGCGAAGGAATCGTCGGCGTTTTCTATAGCCTCAATATCGGTATTAAATAGAATATTAATGCCTTTTTTGGTCATTTCATGGGCCAGAAAATCGCGTATATCTTCATCAAATCCACTAAGTAGTTTGTGTCCACGATGACAAATTGTAGTATTCACACCAAGGCCATGAAGAATGCCGGCAAATTCCACCGCGATGTAGCCGCCACCGACAATAATGAGTCGTTTGGGCAATTGCTCGAGGAAAAACATATCATTCGAGGTGACGATGTGTTGCTTGCCTGGTATATCAGGAACAAACGGCCAGCCCCCTGTTGCAATAAGTATGCGTTCGGCGCTGTATTCCTTTCCATCGACAGCGACAGTATGAGCATCAAGCACTTGTGCCCTGCCGGTGATAATACGGACACCCGATTTTTGCAGCCGGTTTTTGTAAACCTTTTGTAGCCGGACTATCTCCTGATTTTTGTTTTTGATCAAGCTAGTCCAGTTGAACGTTGATTTGTCCACCGTCCAGCCAAAACCCGCTGCCGCGTCGAATTGATCCTGGAATTGGGAGGCATAGACAAACAGTTTTTTGGGCACACAACCCACATTGACACAGGTGCCACCTAAATAACGCTCTTCAGCAATGGCAACCTTTACACCTAGACCCGAGGCCATATTTGCTGTACGCACACCGCCTGAACCTGCACCAATTACAAACAGGCCAAAGTCATAGTGTGTCATTGGGGTTTCTCGTTTATAAGTGAGGATTGGGAGCAATACAGGCTCATTTGTTCTGTTTTAAATAATCCAGTAGGGTATCGACATCGCTTACAGTAAATGGATCATCAGGGCAATTATCAACTTGGCCGGGTTCGCTGAATAATTTGAGTATCTTTTTATCCTCGACAACCATTGAATAACGCCATGAACGACTGCCAAATCCAACGTTCTCTTTTTTCACCAGCATACCCATTGCTCGGGTAAAATCGCCATTGCCGTCAGGCAACATTTTTACATGCTTGATGTCCAGGTGCTTGCTCCATTGATACATGGTAAATGCATCATTAACACTCACGCAATAAACCTCATCAACACCCTGATCAATGAGTTCCTGATATTTGGCGTCATATCCAGGCAGGTGTGTGTTTGAACAAGTCGGTGTATAAGCACCGGGAAGAGCCAAAACAACACACTTTTTCCCTTTAAAGATATCATCGGTGCTGACATCCTGCCAACGAAACGGGTTTTCGCCACCGATACTTTCGTCGCGAACACGGGTTTTAAAAATTACATCAGGTACAGTTGAAAGCATAATAGGACTCCTTGGTTTATTAGTTATCGCATAGGTCGTCTAGCCTCTAGGCAACCTAGCTAAGGTTATGTGAGACAGATTGTTAATAAGGAATCACTTTAGGTTAGAAAATGAGGCGAATATCAATTTCACCTCAATTCTAAATAATTACCTGATTTATATCCATACAGCCGAGGCCGGAAATACAAACATTGCTAAAAAAGTGCACCGATCGTTCATTAATAGCGAATCATGACGCGTCACAAGCAAAATCGGAGACCTCAGCATCCGATCAGGATTTTCGGCGGTTTGAGTTTAGAACCCTTATCAAACAAGTTTCCTGACACTCGCTTCGCGGCTCCACTGACGTGTCTTTGCGGCTGCAATGAAGCCATCCAAGCTACTTATCGCAATCACACCAGCGTCTTGTTCAATACCCGCAGTTGTCAGCAATGCTTCGCCGCCCTTGTCAACGCCGATCGCTTTCAGATGACCGAAAGCATCGCGCACGAAATCAATGGCGGCGGCTTCCTTACCCAATAACTTGGCGGCTTCGTCGGAGAGGATAATTGCGACCGCATCGAAAAGGACCGACGGTGTGCCGGCCAATTGGCCATCGATTTTCAAAAGCGAGCCGTCGGCGAGTTTCACGGTGCCGATTTTCGCTGCGACAAGCTTCATTTTTGCGCCAGCGGCGGTTACTGCCTTCTGAACTGCGTCAATGCTTACCGCATCCGATCCGTCCGCAATCAGTACCCCTATGGCACGGCCTTCGAGCGTGTCCTTCATGTTGCCGATAAGTTGCAGCGCTGGGGATGGGTCTAACTCCTGTACCGCAACCGCAGACACCGGGGCCTGCGGCAACTCATCCATGCCAAGGCCACAGGCAACCCGCTGTGCCAGGCTCTCTTCGATATGCCGCAGGTGACCGACTATGGCTGCACGGATATAAAGGTGTTCAACCTTGGAAAGCTCAAATACTAGAGAGGCCGCAAGGTGCGCCTGTTCGTAACAGGTAAGGCTGAGATAGAATTGTCGTGCCTGGCTGTAATGGTCAGAAAAGCTCTCCGCCCGAATCCGCCCCTTTGCGCCGG
>NZ_JBKKBJ010000247.1:0-26674 GCF_046714055.1 Methyloglobulus sp.
GGTGGGGCACCGGTTTAAGCGTTGGGCAAGCGCTGTGTTTGATTTTGCCGGGAACATTACAGTGCCTTTCTAGGGTAGGAGATGTCAAGGTTCCTGTTTTATACTCAAAAACCGCACTTTTAACCACGCCCCCACGGCAAAGTAGGCGCTTTAGGCCGCCGACCAACAGCATAAGTTGACCCAAAGCCATGCGGGTGACGGCCGCTTCGGTGCACGACAGCCAGGTGTTCGACGGGTTGCTTGACCAGACCCTCGACAATGACGCAACAAGCGTGCGGTGTATGCCGACAGCGGCTACCGTTCCGAGACTCAGGAGCAGCGTGCTTGGCCGACACCCAGATTGACAGCCAAATCTCTGAAAAAGGCAGTCTTGGCCACCCTTTGGCCGAAGCGCAGAAAGGCGCTAACCGGGCCCAATCCAAAGTGTACGCCCACGTCGGGCATGCCTTTGGTACCCAGGCGCACATGGGTGGGTATCTAGTGCGCAACATCGGCCTACAGCGGACCAAGGCGAAGATTGTTTTGGTTTATGACATGATGCGCCTGGTACAACTGATTAAGCGCGACGCGAAGGCAGTCAACGAGGTTTGATGGACAATCACAGGGAGGCTACGCCTGTGTGGCATAAAAAAGCGGAAATCCTTCAGTGAAGAGGGTGTTACGACAAGAACTGGCTTCAAAATGCCAGCATTTTGGGAACCATCCAAGAAATTTCAGTCTCTCCACTATAGGGCGGTGTTAATTGCTATTAATAGGTTCCCTAAAGTGTAAGAAGATCTAGGTATTGTTAGCCTCTCTCAAGAAGCTCATTTCAACTAGCTGATATAAAAAGCATTTTTAAACGCTTTCTGACACGGGAGTTAACTGAAGGCCAAGCTGCCCAGCACGTTTGGTTAAGTTTTTAATGATCCGTTGGCGATATTTTTCTTCATAATGTTCCTGCCCTTGATCCACATATTCTTCCCCTTTGGTGGGCATCGCATAAATCAACCGAGCCAGTTTATGGGCGCAAGCGGTGACGGCTTTGCCTTTGTCCATACGCGCGCATAGTCCCCGGTAGTACGCGCCTAAAGCTGATTGGCTGTTGCGTAGATTCATCGCTGCCATTTTGAGGGCTTGCGCGGCACGGTTGGTCGTCGGCTTGGTCGCTGCCGAAATGACTTTGCCGCCTGATATTTTCGTGCCGGGACACGGACCCAACCATGAGGCAAAGTGCTTGGCGTTCTTGAAGCGCGACAGATCAGCGCCAATCTCAGTCAGCACTTTGAATGCGGTGGTGACATCAATGCCGTCAATGCGCGCCAGATCCACGCCGCACAGTTGCAGCAACAGGGTTCGGGCATCAAAGCTGGGCGCATTTTTAGATTTGCCGCCGCGCCGTTTGGGTTTGTCGGCCTTTAGGTCGTGGCGGGCGAGGCCTTTCAGCATTTTTTCCAACTGTTGGCCGCATTCCAGGAGTTGCGCTGCGTAAGCAGCGTACAAGGCCACCGCCTGTTTGAGGGCAGACAAGTGTTCTTCCCGCCAACTTCCTTGTAAGGCTTTGGCAATGTCTTCCTCACTGGCTTGGATGTGGTTATTGCGGCGTTTTGCCAACACTTGGCCGTCACGTTCGCCCGCCAAGATAGCACGGATAATCTTCTGGCCCGTTTCGCCCGTCACATCAGAAATCACTTCCATCAACAGCAGGTTCATCAGCAGCAAGGCTTTTTGAATGTGTTGGATGTGCCGGGCTTGACCGCGCAGCAGCGTTTCCCTTAACCGGGCCACGGTGCGCAGCGCACAAAAATCACCGTGCGGGCGAAACGCACCCGACAGCAGGCCAAAGCCCATCAACTGTTGCAGCCATTGGCAATCCAGCACATCCGATTTGCGCCCCGGAACATTTTTCACATGCCGTGCATTAACCAGATAAACGGTAAAGCCCCTGGCTTCCAGCAATTCAAACAAGGGAACCCAATACACGCCGGTGGATTCCACCGCGACGGTATCCGCGCCACAGGCCGTCGGCCAATCGGCCAGCGCATGAAGGCCTTCGGTAAAGCTTGGAAACTCACGCACGGGTTGTTCATCGCGGTCAGGGGGCACAGCCACAAAATGGCTGGATGCGCCGATATCGATACCCGCTGCGTTGGGATGGGTCAGGCCAGAGGGCTTCTTGAATTTGCTCATGGCGATGCTCCTAAGTTGGAAAATAACAAGACTACGCCGCCGTGGAAACGTCTTCTCAGCCACTCCCTCAAACGGGATAGCCGGAAACTCCGGACTTCACCAGTGTCACCGACGCAACCCTAAACCACGCTAACATTCGGGCGCGAACGCACCATTGGCCAATCGGTCTTTGGCAACGTAGACGGCTTTATGATACCGTCCAAACCAGAGCTTCTTCAAATCACCTTGCATTTTTGGGTGTATACTGCGCTAACAATGGATACAGATGGATATTTCATTTATGGTTGCATCAGTTGGATTATTTGTAATTATATTGATAAACGTATTTGTTCTGCCCATATCCGTATCCGTAGCGAGAGGATGATTCAGGTAAATCATTAAACACAACCCCTTTCAAGTGGACACCGGCCTGAGTCAGACGCTTGACGCTTTGCTCCAACTCTCGCACGGGATGTTGACCGGCCTTAACAACCATTAAAGTTGCACTAGCCATACGTCCAATAATTGCTGCATCGGTAACCGCTAAAATGGGCGGTGAATCAATGATGACATGGTCGTAATTCTTACTGATGCTTGCCAATAAATTACCAAATCGTTCATGCAACAGTAATTCTGATGGGTTAGGCGGTATAGAACCAGTGGGGATAAAGTCCAGATTGACTATCGATGTTTTATGAACCCATGATTCGTCGGTCATACGCAACGAGTTCTCGATAAAGTCCAGATTGACTTTCGGAGTTTTATGAATCGCTTCATCCAATATGGGAGCCCAGCCTGAAGTAGTGTTTGAAATGAGCTCGGAAAGCCCGTTTTCTCTGCCAACCCCCAAAGCCTTATTGATGAAACCTTTGCGCATATCACCATCGATTAACAATATTTTTTTACCGGCATCAGCCAATACGACTGCAAGATTAACGGCGACAAAGGTTTTTCCAACTCCTGGGCTAGGGCCAGTAATCATTATAATGTTGTTTTGCGCTTCCAAAAACGCAAAATGCAAAGTAGTTCGTAAACTGCGCAAGCTTTCTAGGGCTAGATCATCTTTGTTTTGTACAGCCAGAATTAAAGGGCCGTTGCTTTTTTGTGCGTAGTTCCTTTTAAGCGTTTTACTGAGCTTTTCTTGATCGACACTATGTGGAATGCTTGCATAAACTGGAATATGCAACTTTTTTTCGATTAAATCGGGGTCTTCGACGCCACGGCGTAGCGCTTTGCGAATAAAAGTTAAAGCGATGCCTAAGAACAATCCCAAGATGAGCGAAAAGGCAATGATCAGTGCTTTTTGGGGTTTTATAGGCAGGGCAGGCAATATAGCGTAATCGATAATTCTTGCATCAGCCACTGCACCAGCTTTTGCGACACGCAATGTCTGGGAGTTGTTGAGTAGAGTGGTATAGAGCTCGGTATTGACCTGAACGTCTCTAGCCAGCTTTACTATGTCTTTTTGAGTTTCCGGTAAAACTTCAATCTCTTTATCATGAGCATCCAATTGACCTTGCAGCCGGGCAATTTGCTTATCAGTAGCAACAACGGAAGGATGCCATACAGTAAATTTTTGCCTTAGTTCATCACGTTTCTGCTCCAATTTCGTGAGTTCAGTTTTTAGTGCCACCACGCCTTCTAAAATGCCTTGTGTTTCGAGATCTAAATCAACGGAGCCTTTACTCATTCTGTAATCGTTTAAGGCTGTTGCTGCCTCAGCCAGTCGATTTTTAACCAAGGGCATTTGCACTTCCAGGAATTCCAGTGTTTTTTGTGCTTCCGCTGATTTTTTCTCAACGTTTTGGCGGATATAATTATTAACGATTTCATTTAATATCTGTACCGCCGATTGAGGTTTATCGGCCTCCAAGGTCAATTCGAGGATCCTGGCAAATTTGCCTTTTTCATGGACGAGAAAATTATTTTTTGATTTTAATTGATTAATCGCGTTTTCTTCGGAAAGTCGCATAACTGTAAATTGAGTATCCGTCCGTGATTTTAACAATGGGACAAACAGCGTGACGGATTGTTGCTTGCCTTTCAGTTGTTTGCTGGCCAGTTTACCCACTTCACCTTCCAATATCAGTGCACCTTCTTCATCCATTAACCGAAAATGGCCTTGTTTGCCTGCAATTAATATGAAACCTTTATTGAGCCAGTCGGATGGTACCGTAAAGGTGTCGATGCGGATGGATTCACCTCCCCAAGCATATTGTGTTTGTCCAAATAATGCATTTGAAACGTTGTTGTCTTTATTGCGCCTTTCAAAACGTCTGGCGATAGCCTCACCGATGATAGGAAAATATTTTGGTCTAGCGATGATATCTAAACCAAGATTTCTAACAGCTTCCCCTAATACCATTCTTGAATTGATAAGCTCAACTTCTGCAATTACTGGTATCTCGCTTTTTTGTAGACTACCTCCCGGATCAAGAGTTCTAATTGTTAGTGATTGTGCCTCGACTTGCAATATGGCATCGACTTTATAAACGGGGCTGTCAATAAAGGCTTTGGCTGTACCGATAGCCAGCACGATTCCGGTGACCAAAGCGATAAGCCATTTGCTGTCAATTAGTATGGCTATAATTTCACCTAAATCGTTTTTATTGTCGTTTTCATTCGGCAAGTAATTGACTGCTGGGTTGCTATTATCGAAAAAATGTTTTTGCATTTTGTATCAAAAAAATGTTTAGTTGAACTAAATTGAAGTGGCTATTTTGAAATTAAGTGTTGCATTGACCACAGAAAATCAGGAATGCACTAATCAATCTATATTTTTGCAATATCCATCGCAAAAAATGAGCAAGTACGCATAAACATGAATTTTAGTTGCGCCCTAGCTCGATGGTTTTGCTGGATAAGCGAACTTGCTTGATAGGGGCAACCAGTAGTCAAAAGATCAAGCTATTTCATCCATGATCATTGGTTGGGGTTGTATGATCCAACAAACGAGTTCAACAGTGTAATAGTGGGTTGGATTTGAGCAATGATTTGATTCCAGCGGATGCCTTCTGCCCGGTCAAGATAAATAACGTCACGGGGCTGTAATGGAAAACGATCGGCCAACAATAAGACATCGGGTGATTTGGCATCCAAATGAAATATTTCCGGCTTGCCAAGACCGCCTCTAAAGATGAAAATTCTGGCCGCATCCGATGTTTCTTGATTGAGTCCTCCCCCATCACTGAGAGCTTCGGTCAGTGTCATTCGGCCTTTATCCATAAAGAGACTGCGCGATCTTTGAACGCTGTTAGTACCACCAGAAAAGCTATTGACAATATTGGATTCCCCCAGCACAAAAACCTTGTTAAATTGCCTATCCGGCACATTCAGTACATCACCGTGTTCAAGCGGGACGTTTTGACTGAGATCACCGCCTTCATAGAGATCCAGCAAATTGACGTTGTAAGTTTTGTCGTTGCGAGTCAATATTATATTGCGTGAATCTGCCTCGGGACTTAATCCACCAGCACCATTGATTGCTTCCAATACCGTCAAAGGAATATCTCTCACCAACTGGATACCCGGCCCTTTAACTTCTCCAACGACATAAACCCGTTGACTTCTATAACTGGCTACACGTACGTCAAGCTGGACATCTTCGATATAGACCGATAGTTTTTGGGTTAATTGTTCGCGGATTTCTTCAACTGTTTTCCCGGACGCCTTAATTACGCCGGCATAGGGATAGAAGATATTACCGTCTTCGCCGACGGTTGTGCCAGCTGATTCTGCCGAGCGAAATTCACCGGCCGGGATAGTCAACTCAGGGTGCTCCCAGACGGTTATGGTGAGAATATCCCGGGGGCCAACACGATATTGGCTGGAGGTTTTTTTGGTCGGCGCGCCTTTTTTAGTTTTTGAACCGATGCGATAGTCGTAATAAAGATTGGCGACATTGCCTGGCCCCAAGCTACGGTTGTTAAAATCTTTTTCTAAATCGACAATCAACTGAGCTGTAATCAGTTTAATATTCAACTTTTTTAAAATGGTCTCATTGTTTTCCCTAGTCGGCATATCCACGCTCGATTCAGAGGAGAACGGACTCATGTGCTGGCCGGGTATTACGGTGCATGCGCAAAGTTGGCATGTTGCAATCAGGATCAGTAAAGTTTTGGTTCGCATAGATTTAGGTACCCAGTTGGACATATTGTTAAGGTAAGAATCGAACTAAAGTAGATATGTATTTAGTATAGTTAATTTTATGATTTTCATTATAACTTTTTTAACCATTCGGATACGCCTCGCTCAATTAAATTAAACGATGCTACAAAAGCCGATAAATTTTGTTGGTAAGGGTCTGGAATATCGAAATTCCCCCAATTGCCGAGGCGAAAAACTTTGCCTTTTGCACAAAATTCAGATTCTTCAATGGCGCTTTTGTGAGACGATTCCATAACCAGAATAAGATCAGCCTTACGGATCATGTCCTTATTCAATTGGCATGCGCGATAACCTGAAATATCGATATCTTTTTTCATCATCAGCTGGCAGGCTTTCGCATCCGGGGGATGACCAACCAATGCGTCAAGACCCGCAGAGCTAACCAAGCAATCTCCTTTTCCGGAGGCTGTAAGTGCCTGTTTTAACAAACCTTCTGCCATTGGACTTCTGCATATATTTCCAATACAAACGATGAGTATGTTTTTAAACAACATCTAAATCTTCAAGAAAATTCGTAACTACTCAGCCTAATTTGAAAGAGTTTGCTAATTTTTGAATTAAAAAATTTATTACCCCATGAATATTCAAGTTACCAGCCACGAAGAAATACAAGCAGCGTTTATAAAGGGGCGAGGCTGGCATTCTAGCATTCTTTGATAAAGTGAGCCAACAAATAGTAGAACTTGCCGAACAACTGGCAAAGCAGGTGGAGATAATAAAGGAACCACAAGCAAAGCTGCAAAAAACAGTCGCAAAGTGGGAAGCCGCCATCCAGCGATGGCTATGGAAAAACTAACAAAACCAAGAGTCTACGTAGCAAACTGCGATGCCCACCATATAACCAAAATCTGAAGTACCGCTAATACATAAAAAACAACTTAGAAAAATCCGCGTAACGATCAACATTATCCGCTTCGTTTATTACAGCTTCACAGCTTTCATAGAAAGTGAGTGACATACCTACCACGGCAACACAAAGCCAAACACTGCAGCAAACATAGGGACTCTAAGCGCCAGCGCTGCCCATATGAGATGACCATAGGGTATCCGCCTTCGCGCCTCTCGCTCTGACTCCAACAACGCCTGTTCCTGTTCGGGAATCCAGCCTCGACCACTTGCGATTGCGAACCACAGGTGGTGACTTCCCAAAGGAGTTGCTGCCAACAAATACAAAGCCCCAAGAACCTGCCAGAAACCCAGGTTAGAGGGATATACTTGGCCCCAGTCGAACCATCGTGAGTCCAAACAAGATGCTCGGAAGACCGACGTTGACCAACACTGCAGCCATTCTTTGTCCAGAACTCAATCCCCGACGGCGTTCCTTGACCCAAAAATGAGCCACGTCTCTCAGCGAGGGTCAGGGCGACGCCGAGCATGACGGACCAAACCCACGGGTATATATCTTTGAACCCGACCTCATGTGCGATTTGAAGAGCGGGAGTGGGCGTAGCGCACAATGGCATTGCTGTACAGCCTAACGTTTGAATTAAAGGTCAAGTCAGGGCAGAAGGGCTGAACAACGAAATGGCGCTATCCTGACTTGTACCTTTGAATGAACTGTTGAACGTCATACCTGCACACCATAAATGGTAATTTGGCATTGCTCGAAACGATGAAAATTTATTGTTTAAAAGTAAAACGTCATTGATGTGGTTCGTCATTAACTCCGTTATGCGACCACATCAATGACGTTTTATTAGCATCTTTTCATCGGTTAGTCAAAAAATTCAAATTTCCTCGGCCTGTCGGGTATGTCGATTCAACGTGATATATACGACAACTGATGTCGTATAAAAACTGTAAACTGCCGTATAATCATTTTAAAATAAAATTATCCACTTGTTTATTATGATCTGAGTATAACTCCACGCGACAAACTATGCAAACAATTACGACACAATCACAACCGAAAAAATTACTCGATCAAGTCCGCGACAAGATTCGTTTTAAGCACTATAGCAAGCCTGGATAAAACGCAGTGGAATCCGGGATAATCGAAGCCACATTTGTCCCAGATTCCGCAAAACCCCATCTGAGCCACTTACTCCAAACAACAAAAAAAGCCCGTTAAAAACGGGCTTTTTTGTTTCCTGTCAAAACTGTGCTTAGTTTTTGGCTTTATCAGCAATCTGGTTCGCTTTAATCCAAGGCATCATGCTGCGGAGTTTCGCGCCGATGACTTCAATCGGATGCTCTGCATTCAAGTGGCGTTGGGCGGTCATTTCTGGGTAGTTCGACATGCCTTCCATGATGAAGCGTTTTGCGTACTCGGCGTTATTGGAAATGGAGTAGTTCATATTGGCGATACCGCCTTCGTACATGAGATCGACGATCAGCTTCAGCTCATGCAAGCATTCGAAATAAGCCATTTCGGGGGGGTAACCGGCTTCAACCAGGGTTTCAAACCCAGCTTTGATCAGTTCCACCGCGCCGCCGCACAAAACTGCTTGTTCGCCGAACAGGTCGGTTTCGGCTTCGACGGGACTCAGCACATGTTTCTGTCGGTGCTTGGCCTTGGCCTATGGTTCGCCCCAGGCTTTAGGGACTTCACTGGCCTTGAGCCGGGTGTTCTTGGCAACCGCTCCCCGCGTCGCCTTAAGCGCCTACTGTTGGTGCCCTACCTCCTGCTTCCATGCAGTTGCCTTCGCGTGTGTTGCACTGCCGCGGCACTTCGACAAAGGTGGAGTCGACCATCTGCCCAGCACGGGCGGCATAACCTTGGGCGACCAGTTGTTGGTGAAAACAGGCAAACAGCACATCGACTAGTCCTAAGCCCTTCAGCCTCACGGAACAACCGAACGGTCTTGGCGTCCGGTATCCGGCCTTACAGTTGTAGGCCCAAAAAACGCATGAAACTGAAGCGGTCAAGTACACTAGTATTCAATCCGGTCATCCGACAGGTTGTGTAGTTGCCGGGTCACCAACACCTTGAATATCAACATCACGTCAAGTGGAATTTTTAGAGATGCCCATAAATCATTCAAGCCGAAGTCGCATCGCTGCTCGGCTAAATTTACAGGATTGCTTTTAGATCGCAGTTTTATATTAGCGCCGTATTCCCCAAAAACTGGGTAAAGGTGGTGTAATAGCGCTCATAAAATAGTATTTATTTTCAATTAGTTGAAATGAGCGCATTGAGAGAGGGCAAACGGACTTAATCGGAACCAAATATTGAAGATAATGATGGATATAAAAGGTTCATTATTACAATTCTTCACAGAAACTTGTACAATACTGAACAACGTACCCGCTAAAGGAATCAGTACAAACACCGATTGATTCTGATTCTACATCAAGGTCTACCCAATTCCGAATGTGTTAGCTGGTCAAATAAGTATCTTCTTGAAGCAAAGAATTCATTACAAGTATATTGAGGTGAGCGTGAGGCTAAGCGGTGCGCAAATACTGATCCAAAGTCTTGAAGACGAGGGCGTTGAATATATTTTCGGTTATCCCGGCGGAGCCGTTTTGCATATTTATGACGCTTTGTTTCAGCAGGGGGCAGTCAAACACATCCTGGTTCGTCACGAGCAAGGCGCAACCCATGCCGCCGACGGTTATGCGCGGGCAACCGGAAAGCCCGGTGTGGTTTTAGTGACGTCAGGCCCAGGTGCGACCAATGCCATAACCGGCATTGCCACGGCTTATATGGATTCAATTCCTATGGTTGTCATCTCCGGACAAGTGCCATCGCCGGTTATCGGTAGCGATGCTTTCCAGGAAGTCGATATGGTTGGCATTAGCCGGCCCTGCGTAAAACATAATTTTTTGGTTAAAGACGTTAACCTGATAGCGGAAACCATCAAGAAGGCGTTTTATGTTGCCACCACAGGCCGCCCTGGCCCTGTGGTCGTCGATATACCAAAGGACATGACCGATCCCAGAATCAAAGTGCAATACAAATACCCCAAGAAGGTCAGCATACGCTCGTATAATCCTGCGGTAAGCGGACACAAAGGCCAGATCAAAAAAGCGGTTGAGTTACTGCTTGCCGCAGAGCGTCCGATGATTTATTCAGGTGGCGGCGTGGTCATAGGTGAAGCCAGTAAGGAACTGACGGAATTCAGCCAGTTGCTGGGTTATCCCATTACCAATACCCTGATGGGCTTGGGCGCGTACCCTGCAACCGACAAGCAGTTCATCGGTATGTTGGGTATGCACGGCACGTATGAAGCCAATATGGCCATGCACGAGAGCGATATGATTATCGCTATCGGCGCCCGCTTTGATGACCGCGTAACGGGCAAGCTGGAACAATTTTGCCCGTATGCCAAGATTATTCACATTGATGTCGACCCGGCTTCCATATCCAAAACCGTTAAGGTGGATATTCCCATCGTTGGCGAGGTTAAACCAGTGTTGGAGCAGATGATTGAACTCATCAAGGAAAGCAAAAAAACGCCCAATAAAAAAGCCTTGGATACTTGGTGGAATCAAATCAAGGACTGGCAAGGCATTGATTGCCTTGAATATGACCGCGAAAGCCCTCTGATTAAGCCGCAATATGTCATCGAACAATTGTATGAAGTGACGAAAGGCGATGCTTATGTTACCTCAGACGTAGGTCAGCATCAGATGTGGGCGGCGCAGTATTATCATTTCGACAAGCCGCGCCGATGGATAAACTCGGGTGGTTTAGGCACGATGGGGTTTGGCCTGCCTGCCGCTATCGGCGTTAAATTGGCGCATCCAGATGCGGATGTTGCCTGTGTTACCGGTGAAGCCAGTATCCAAATGTGTATCCAGGAACTGTCCACCGCGCTCCAATACAAAACACCGATCAAGATTGTTAACTTGAATAACCGTTATATGGGCATGGTGCGCCAGTGGCAGGAGTTTTCCTATGAAAGCCGCTACTCGCATTCTTACCTGGATACGCTACCGGACTTTGTTAAACTCGCCGAGGCGTATGGTCATGTCGGGATACAAATCGACAAACCTGAACAAGTCAGGCCCGCATTGGAAGAAGCGTTTGCCATGAAAGACAGGACGGTGTTCCTGGACATCATTACTGATAGGACAGAAAACGTTTACCCCATGATAGAAGGTGGCAAAGGCCACCATGATATGAAATTGCGGGTTGCCACAGGGACTTCAACAGACAGGGAACTAGCATAAATGAGACATATCATTTCAATTTTGATAGAGAACGAGTCCGGAGCCTTGTCACGGGTGGCAGGGCTGTTTTCAGCAAGAGGGTACAATATCGAATCGTTGACCGTAGCGCCAACCGAAGACCCCAGCTTGTCAAGAATGACTCTGGTGACCAGCGGCAGTGATAATGTCATTGAGCAAATTACCAAACAGCTCAATAAGTTGATTGATGTGGTCAAGCTGATTGATTTGGCTGAATCCGCCCATATAGAGCGGGAATTGATGCTGATTAAAATCAAGACAACTGAGAATACAAGGGCTGAAGTGAGAAGTATGGCGGATGTCTTTCGTGGCAGGATAATTGATATTACTCCGGCTACCTATGTCATTGAAGTGACCGGGCCTTCTGAAAAGCTGGATGCGTTTATCGCAGCCAACGACCCCGACAATATTATTGAAGTCGTCCGTTCCGGCGCGACAGGTATATCAAGAGGCGAGAAAGGATTGCATTTATAATTTTAGGCACAAGGCAAAAAATCTAGCTTTTACCGAACTAATCGTTTCATTTTCAAAAAACACAGGAAAACACATGCAAGTTTATTACGACAAAGATGCCGATCTCTCCGTTATCAGGGCGAAGAAAGTCGCCATTATCGGCTACGGTTCGCAAGGCCACGCCCACGCCCTTAACCTGAAAGAGTCCGGTGTTGAAGTGGTTGTCGGGTTACGTAAAGGCTCGCCATCGGTTGCGAAAGCGGAAGCCCACGGCTTAACCGTCAAAGATGTGCCGGAAGCGGTAGTGGGTGCGGATATCGTCATGATCCTGACCCCGGACGAATTTCAGTCGCAATTATATAAAACTGAAATACTGCCTAACATCAAGCAGGGCGCAGCCTTGGCATTCGCACATGGCTTCTCTATCCTGTTCAACCAAGTCGTGCCACGGTCTGACCTGGATGTCATCATGATCGCGCCCAAAGCGCCAGGCCATACCGTGCGTTCCGAATTTGTACGCGGCGGTGGCGTTCCTGACCTGATCGCCATCCATAAAGATGTTTCAGGCACAGCCAGAGCCATTTGTTTGGCTTATGCCTCAGCCATCGGTGGCGGTCGCTCAGGCATTATCGAAACGACTTTCCGGGATGAAGCGGAAACAGACCTGTTCGGCGAACAAACAGTATTGTGCGGTGGCGCAGTGGAACTCATCAAAGCCGGCTTTGAAACCCTGGTGGAAGCGGGCTACCCTGCTGAAATGGCTTACTTTGAATGCTTGCATGAGCTAAAACTGATCGTCGATCTCATGTACGAAGGCGGTATCGCCAATATGAACTACTCCATCTCGAATAACGCAGAATACGGCGAATACGTCACTGGCCCCAAAGTCATCAACGCCGAAAGCCGCCTGGCAATGAAAGAAGCCCTGGCAAACATCAGGAATGGCAACTATGCCAAACGCTTCATCATGGAAGGCATGGCAAACTACCCCGAAATGACCGCCCAACGCCGCCTGAATGCCGAGCATCCCATTGAAGTCGTGGGCGAGAAATTACGCAGCATGATGCCGTGGATTAAAGCGAACCAGATTGTTGATAAGGCCAAGAACTAAATAGCCGATCCTTAAAACCCATCATCCAATCGATTCATATAAATATTCATGGTTATTTACTTAACACAGGTTAGCCAGGTTTAATTGCTGTAATTTTATAGGGCTAGTACAAACCAACTTTAATCAACCTGTGGCTTGTAAATAGCTATGTAAATATTTATCAAAATCCATAGCAACCTCCTGGTGCAAATAATCCAAAACTTATATGGGCATCTCTAATAATGCCACTATCCTCCCCGAAATGGGGTGCGCCGAGCTAGCAACGAAATGAGATAATAGCGGCAACTCCACCAAGGAACGCTCAGCCGATGAGACAGCCCCGCCAACCTGGATTATTTGACCTAGAAGAATGCGCCGCGCAACTGACCGAAATGGGCGATCCTTTGGTTGGCCTGGAGGCACGGATAGGCTGGGAAGCGTTTCGCCCTGATCTCAACCGGGTGCATGAACAGGACAGGAAAAGTCAGGCGGGAGCCAAACCCATCGACGTTGCACGGATGTTCAAGATGCCGGTGCTCCAGCAACTGCACAGCCTGTCGGATGATAGGATCGAATATCAGGTACGGGATCGCTTCAGTTTCATGCCCTTCCTGGGTTTGCAACTGGAAGATCGGATGCCTGACGCTAAAATGGTCTGGTTGTTTCGGGATCGGCAGGGGTAGAACCGGGTCGATCCAAGGCTGTGTCGCCCATGCCGGGCAGAGGGTCGATGCCACCTTTGTTGAAGCGCTGGTAGCGCAAATAAATGGATTTGTAACTATCCAGTAATAAGTTGTGCATAAATTTCCTACTGCTGCTTCGGACTAACATAAATGAATCAAAAAATAACCATCACCATCATTACCTTAAATAATGAAGAGTATATCAAAGGGTGTATCGAGTCAGCATGGAAGGTTGCGGATGAAATCATCGTTGTTGACAGCTTCAGCACCGACAAGACGCGAAAAATTGCTAAAAACCTTGGCGCACAGGTTATTGAGCAGAGTTACCTGGGCGATGGTTTGCAGAGAGACTTTTGTGTGCAATTCGCCAAAAACGACTGGATTTTGAACATGGATGCCGATGAGCGTTTGGACGGGCAGATGATAAAAGAAATTCAGGCCATCAATTATACTGAAGCGGCTTATGATGCTTATGCCTTCCGAAGAAAAAACTATATAGGCTCGCGTTGGCAGAGAGTTTGGTATCCCGATTATACGATCAGGCTTTACCATAAGGATCGCTGTCGTTTTGCGCCGATGATTATACATACATCCTTGGCGACAAAAAACTATCAACGGTTGCAAGGGAATATTATTCATTATTCTTTTAAGGATCTGAGTGATTGTATTATTCGGGCCGATGAATACAGTAAACTGGGCGCAAAAGTACTGTTTGAGAATAACCGGAAAGTCAGCGTGTGGGAACCTGCAGTTCGCGGGCTTGTTATTTTTCTAAAATTCTTTTTCCTGAAAAAAGGTTTTCTCTACGGCTATGATGGCTTAACGGCTTCATTAATTGGCGCTCTAAGGTCATATCTAAAATACGCACATTTGATAGAGATGCGCCAAAATGCCCCATCATCACAACAAAAATAGCCCCAAGGTCAAGTTCTAAGCAAGCAGCCTTGCTTAGAATGGCAACTAAGTTGCAACGGAATAATTTTAGAATAAAACACTCCCACTACACTATCTTTGAAAGCCTAATTTTAGGCCATGAATATCACTCATTATCAATATGTGGCAGCATAAACTCACGTTAATTCAACAGCGTTCGCTCAGCTTCGGTGTGTTCGTAATGGTCTTGTTTATCATTTCGATTTACCTATCGACAGCTTTGGCAATCATTGTTTCTGGCGTATTGGGCGGAATATGGCTGCTGACAACCCAATTCAGGCTTTTGCCCACAGTGCTAAAAAAATCCCCCGTTGCAACTTGGGCGCTACTCTTATTTTCATGTTTTATAGTAGGGCTGGGTTATGGACATGTCCCAAATGATGAAGCTTTTTCTGTCATCAGGAAATATCGCGAGTTATTATTTATCCCTCTATTGTCTTGCTTCTTTACCAATGAGCGCTACCGTATTTGGGCTTGGAAGGCATTTGTGGTGGCGTCAGTGGTGACACTTGTAGGTTCTTATCTAATGGATTTCGGCATTTTGGATATGCTCAGGTATAAGACATACACCCTAAAAAGCCGTATTACCCATAGTATATTAATCGCTTTTTTTATGTTTTTTTGTGCACATAAAGTGCATCTAGAGAAAAAATACAAAGCTTGGTATCTAATAGCGCTATTATTAGGCATTTATAACCTTTTTTTTGTAGTTGAAGGGCGTACGGGACAATTAGTTTTCATGTTTTTAGTACCCTTATTTGCAGGGCAACGTTTTGGCAAAAAAGGCTTGTTCGTGTCATTGTTGGGGCTAATTTTCTTTTTGTCGCTGTACATTAATTTTTCTGAAAGGTCAGAGCGTATAAATGAAGGTGTTGCCGATACACGGGTCTATCTTGAACATGTGCCTGAAAAAAAATCGGCTTCTATGGGCATAAGATATAAGTTTTGGGAGAATTCGTGGAAAATCCTTGCTGCAAAGCCCTGGTTGGGCTACGGTACAGGCAGTTTTTCCCAAGAGTATGGGCGCGTATCTGGAGAGAAGTCGAGTGTAAAAAATCCGCATAATGAGTTTTTATTGATTGCGGTTCAGTTCGGTCTATTGGGCACTTTTACCTATTGTGGTTTTCTTTTAAGCCAATATTGGTGCTCAAGGAAATTAGTTGAGCAGGAGAAGTGGCTGGCACAGGGGTTATTGCTGACTTTAATTATTACCAGCCTATTTAACAGTCCGTTCCTGGATCATACCGAGGGTCATTGGTTTGCAGTGATGATAGCCCTATGCTTTGCCCCAAAGGTTTCAATTGATTAATCTGTGTACCGCGTTTTTATTTACGAACTGGTGAGTTATGCAAAAATCCGAACAAAAACATGTAGGTCTGTGTAACTTACACGGCAATGAAAATGGCAACTAGCGGCAGCATCCAAATTTACCAGCGTCTATTGGCCTACGTAAAGCCCTACTGGGTTCTTTTTGCCATCAGTATTTTTGGTTTTTTAATGTATTCCGCCGGGCAGTTCCTGTTAGTGGTATTAACCAAACAAATCGTCAATACCTTGCAAACTGAATCACGGGAAGGCATGTTTTATTTACCTTTGTTTTTTAGCGGCTTATTTGTCGTTCAAGGTATTGGCACTTATTTAGGCAATTATTTCCTGGCGAAAGTATCGACCAGTGTCGTTCACGCCTTAAGATGTGAGATCTTCAACAAATATACGGAATTGCCAACTGCATTCTTCGATTCCAATAACAGCGGTCATCTAATCTCCAGAATTACCAATAATGTCGGGGAAGTCACTAAGGCTAGTACGGATGCTGTGCGTACATTTGCGAGAGAAGGATTGACTGTCGTGGGACTTTTAATCTACCTTTTTTATTCTAACTGGATGTTATCGCTCGTTTTTGTTGGCATTACTCCCGTTATTGTATTGCTGGTCAAATACGTCAGCAAACGGCTCAGGATGATCAGCAAAAAAATACAGGAGTCCATTGGCGACATTACCCATATCACTTCGGAACTGGTTACCGGACACCGGATCGTACGCGGTTATGGCGGAGAGGATTACGAACGTCGGCGGTTTTTGGAAAGCAGTTATTTTAACCGGGGACAATCATTAAAACTTGCCACCACAACGGCCATACATAACCCCATCATGCAATTTATTATTGCAATCGCCTTATCATTCCTGATGTACATGGCGCTGATCTTCATGATGCAAGCCAGTGTCGGTGAATTTATCGCTTATCTGATGGCGGCAATATTAATACAACGACCAATCAGGCAACTAAGCGATGCCAACAGTGACATTCAAAAGGGTATAGCCGCTGCACAGTCATTGTTTGATATTTTGGATGAGCCGGGTGAGTTCGATGAAGGAAGTTATAGTGTTGATAAAGCAAACGGTGCGTTAGAATTCAAAAACCTTTCATTTTATTATGCATGGACAAAAGAGCCTGCGCTGATAGATATTAGTTTTAAGGCTGAACCCGGACAAACCATCGCGCTGGTCGGTGCTTCAGGGGGAGGCAAAAGTACGTTGGTGAATTTGGTGCCGCGTTTTTATTCCCATGAGGCGGGTGAAATATTGCTGGATGGCATTGAAGTCAATACCTACCAGTTGGTAAATTTGCGTAAGCAGTTAGCGCTGGTTACCCAGAATGTCACCCTGTTCAATGATACGATAGCCAACAATATTGCCTATGGTGCATTAGCCTCAGCAAGTAGGAAACAGATTATTGCCGCGGCTACCGATGCATATGCCATGGAGTTTATCAATAAACTGGAACACGGGCTTGACACACAAATTGGCGAAAATGGCGTGAAGTTGTCGGGTGGGCAGCGACAACGCCTGGCATTGGCACGAGCCTTACTTAAAGATGCGCCAATCCTTATTCTTGATGAGGCGACATCGGCATTGGATACAGCATCGGAACGCTATATCCAGAAAGCCCTGCAAAAAGTAATGCGCAACAGGACAACGTTAGTGATTGCCCACAGGCTTTCGACAATAGAAAGAGCCGACCTTATCCTGGTTATGGAACGTGGCCGTATCGTGGAAAGGGGTAACCATAAAGAATTAATAGAAAAAAATGGCGTTTATGCCAGATTGAATCATATACAATTTGAGCAGTATGCCGAACATCAAGGAGCTATTCACATTGCTGGGGTCGAGGCATAGTCTCACTATGCTTAAAGGTGACTCATAATGAATGTATTGTAGCAAGGACTTATCCCCAGCATCAGGGTCCCTTAAATGCAGATTCTTTTATATGCGGTCAATGATTATGATTTTAGTGCTGTTTTTTTCCGACACCCAATGACTATAACTGTAATAAAAAACCAAACCTTTTAGGGGTGGGTTGTGCTTAGTATTATTACCGCCGTATACAATCAAAAAAGTATGAATGAATTGTATTGGGAAAATTTATCCAAATATACGCACAACGAATTTGAATTGATTGTCATAGATAATGGTTCGGATGATGGCAGTGTCGAATTTTTCGAATCCGTCGGGGCAAAAATTATTCGAAATGGAGCTAATTATTCTTACCCTTATTGTCAAAATCGTGGGATAGAAGCTGCACAATATGATTGGCTGGTCTTTTTAAATAATGACATTATTGTTCCCCGTGATTGGGATACATGTATCATGGATAGCATGAACTTTAATGGTTTGGATGTTGCCACCTCTTGTGGTGTGGAACAGGTCGAAAC
Source organism: Methyloglobulus sp. (assembly GCF_046714055.1). Taxonomy (GTDB): domain Bacteria; phylum Pseudomonadota; class Gammaproteobacteria; order Methylococcales; family Methylomonadaceae; genus Methyloglobulus. The sequence goes on from NZ_JBKKBJ010000247.1 coordinate 18,324, forward strand.
AAAAATTGAAACGAGAAAATTACGGCGGCGTTGGAACAATGTAAAACTCATGATCTCACTTTTGGGGCAATCCAAGTTTTTCTTGTTACTCGCACATAAGGTTATGTATCAAAATTGGCCGTTATTTTGTGAACAACGGTATCAAAAATTTGAGAAAAAAGTACGACAAGGTTTTGTTGGCAGCGCTGTCGTCATGAAGCGTGCCGCACTGGATAAAATTGGTTTATGGGACGAACGCTTACAAGCAGCAGACTATGATTTATACTTTCGTGTTCTTGAGCGTTCTCAAAAAACAGGGGATATAAAGCCAGTGCACATTTGCCTAGATATTTTTGTCCACCATTACATTCGCCTGACCTCGAAAAACAAATACCCGCCGCTCTTTGACAAAGCTAATTTCATTTCAATCGAAGACAAGTGGGGAAAATCAAAGATGAATGATTATTTCGAGTTAATGAGCCGATAAGTAAGCTACTAGCAACTGAAATTCAACTAAGATGGTGGGAGCATTGGCATACTCACAAAGTCGTTTATAGCATTTAGGGCCGGATATAAAACCCGCCATCATTCATTAGGAAATCATGTGAAGACATTTTTGTCCGTACTCGCCCAACATCAGGCCGTGCTGGAACAACTCGTAAATATTAACGATGACATTGAAGCGGGTGGCGTGTTGTTGGTTGATACAATAAAGCAAGGCGGAAAAATCCTGCTCTGTGGTAATGGCGGCAGTGCGGCGGATTGCCAACATATTGCGGCGGAATTTGTCGTCCGTTATGAAAAAAAGCGTCAGGCCTTGGCGGCCATTGCATTAACTACAGACACCTCAATATTAACAGCCTCTGCCAACGATTTTGATTTTGACTCTATTTTTTCCCGTCAAGTTGAAGCGTTAGGCAACACTAACGATTGTTTGATAGCAATCTCAACATCCGGTCGTAGCGGCAATGTCATTGCCGCCGTAAAAGCGGCACAAACCAAGGGCATGACCGTTATAGGCATGACCGGTTCTGAAGACAGCGAACTGAATAAGTTGGCAACCATAGCAATCAAAGTCCCCTCAAATGTCACCGCACGGATTCAAGAAGCCCACATATTAATCGGGCATTGGTGGTGTGCGATCGTAGAAGAAGCATTCAGCCAGGAGGCACTCGGTGCTGGCAACAACGCCTGATTTTTCCAAAGCCCGTGTCCTGGTCGTTGGCGATGTCATGCTTGATCGTTATTGGTCAGGCAAGGCGGTGCGGATTTCACCCGAAGCGCCCGTTCCAGTGGTGCATGTCAAAACGATTGAAGACCGTGTGGGTGGTGCAGGCAATGTGGCGCTCAATATCGCCAAACTGGGCGGCAAGGTGACCTTGTTGGGCGTTATAGGCGATGATGTCGAAGGCCAGACAATCAAACAATTATTGGCAGCGGAAGGCGTAGATTGCGAGTTTGTGGTTGAAAAATCCGTACGCAGTATCTGCAAATTACGTGTAATGGCGCAGCATCAGCAGCTTATACGGGTGGATTTTGAAGAGTCGCCGCTACAATTTGAGGAAGAGCTATTGTTTGCCAGGCTATGTAAGCATTTGCCTGAAAATAATGTGCTGGTGTTTTCGGATTACGGTAAAGGTACGCTTGCTAATGTCGCAAAGCATATCCATGAAGCGAAGCAAGCGGGGCTTAAGGTCTTGGTTGACCCAAAGGGCACGGATTATAAGCGTTATGCAGGGGCAGACATCATCACGCCCAATTTGGCAGAATTACAGGCCGTGGCTGGCATTTGCGAAAATGAACAGGATTTTCTTGAAAAAGGGCGGGGGCTTTTGAAGCAGCATCAAATCCCTTCGCTTTTATTGACGCGCGGCGAAGTGGGCATGACGCTGATACAAGAGACCCAAGCGCATTCATTGCCCGCCCAGGCCAAGGATGTCTTTGATGTAACAGGTGCTGGCGATACCGTGATTGCCGTCATGGCTTTGGGCATCGCAGTCGGTTTACCTTTGTATGAAGCAATGTACCTGGCAAACTTAGCGGGTGGAATTGTGGTAGGCAAATTGGGTACATCAACCGTCTCCACATTAGAATTGTCCCGTGCCATGCACGGTGAGCGCGGATCGCAATATGGCATTGTTACGGAAGATGAATTGGCGCAACTTATCACGCAGGCAAAAGCCCATGACGAGCGCATCATCATGACCAATGGCTGCTTTGATTTGTTACATGCAGGGCATGTGACGTATCTGCAACAGGCGAAAGCCTTGGGTGACCGTTTGATTGTTGCCGTCAATTCGGATGCTTCCGTTAAACGTCTCAAAGGGGATACACGCCCTATCAATGGCTTGCAAGAGCGCATGGCAGTATTGGCGGCCTTGGCTTGTGTAGACTGGGTGGTTGCCTTTGAGGAAGAAACGCCTGAACGATTGTATTGCCGATTGTTGCCGGATGTTATCGTCAAGGGCGGCGATTACAATTCTGGGCAAGTCGCTGGCGGTGATTGTGTTGTAAAAGCAGGTGGAGAAGTGAAAATATTGCAATTTGTTGATGGGCAATCGACAACGGCTATGATTAAGAGAGCAAGGGGCGCAGAATGATTATTGTGACCGGTGGAGCTGGTTTTATTGGCAGTAATCTGATTCGGGCCTTAAATTTGCGAGGCGAAAAAAATATACTGCTAGTCGATAATTTGGCGAATGGCCAAAAAATGCACAATATTGCCGTTCTGGATATAGCCGACTACATGGACAAAACGGAATTTCTTCAGAAAATCGAGTCGCCTGCTTTTTTTAAGGACGTTCGAGCCGTATTCCATCAAGGTGCCTGTTCTGCGACAACGGAATGGGATGGACAGTATGTCATGACGAATAATTACGATTATTCAAAACGATTGCTGCACTGGTGCATCACAAAAAAATCAGCGTTTATGTATGCCTCTTCCGCTTCCGTGTACGGGAATGGCAAACACGGCTTTCGTGTTGGGCGCGACTGCGAACATCCGATCAATATGTACGCTTATTCAAAGTTTCAGTTCGATCAATATGTCAGGCAGATCTTGCCAGAATCAGCATGCCAAATTGCCGGTTTTCGCTATTTTAATGTCTACGGTTCCAGGGAGCAGCATAAAGGTGCCATGAGCAGCACGGCGTATCACTTTAATCGGCAAGTAATTGAGCAAAAAAAAGCAAAGTTGTTTGCAGGTTGCGACGGTTTAGCCGACGGAGAACAAAAACGCGACTTTGTTTATGTCGATGATGTTGTCAAAGTGAACCTGTGGTTTTTAGACCATCCTGAACAGCGCGGCATTTATAATGTGGGAACCGGACGCGCTGAAACCTTCAATACCGTCGCACAGGCCGTGATTAATTGGCATAAGGAGGGGGCTATCGAATACATTCCATTTCCTGAACATTTGAAAGGCTCTTACCAGAGTTATACGCAGGCCGATATTTCGGGGTTAAGGCAAGCCGGTTACACCGAGGAGTTCTTGACAGTTGATCAGGGTGTTTCCAGGTATCTGGATGAGTTGAATTCTGCGGCAAGCCAGTAATACAGGCACTTTGGCGATTCGTAAATCTCTTCCTCGGCGGGACTGGATATGTTTCCTGTCCCTAACATTTGCAAACTGTTTAGAATACTAATTTTTACGGACGGGGTGAATGCCCTGTCCGACAGAAGAGTGCCATTTTCAAAAGAAACGCCAGGACGTTTGTACTGTAGCGAGTTGCCATGTCATCGTTAAAGGCGGCGATTACCGTCCAGAGCAGGTGGCCGGTGGCGATTGCAAAAGCAAGGCTGGTGGTGAGGTAAAAATTCTACCCTTCGTGGAAGGGCAATCAACAACTGCCATAGTAACAAAGGCAAAGGGACTGTAAAATGATCTTGCTTGTCCGTAAATTTTAACCAAAGGATAAAAATGAAATTTGTTGTTTCCTACCCTCAAACTAATTGGGATTACGCGAAGTTTAGGTTCGATAGAATCGTAAAAGGTAAAGATCGTTCCAACGAGGTTTTTAGAGGGGAACCAGGAGGGAAAATTCAACTTTTTGAGCACCAGGGGGAATTAGGCAAAATTAAATTGCTTGAAGAAATTTACCTTACCAAACCCTTTGGAATGGAATATGTTGAAGGTGAAGGCTTATATTTTATTCGCGGATTACCCTGTGCTGAAGATGGAGTGCCCGGCGACGAACATATTGCCAGGCTCAATGAAAAAGGTGAAATCGATCTGGAAATCCGCAGTCGTTTATTTTCCCAGTTGAGGTCGTTGCTTCGAACGGAAAACGGCCTGATGGTGACATCGAGCGGCGTGGATGCCATATTGGAAGTTGATTTTAAAGGCGAATTAATCTGGGCGTGGTGGGGTACAGAAAATGGCTATCCCAACGCCTATGGAGGCGGTGTCAGAACCATCGATAAAGAAATGGATCACCGACTCAAATGTTATTCGGGTAAATTACAGACGACTCATTTGAATTCTGCTATCGTTGACCCATACGATAGCAATAAAATTTTAACTATTTTATTTTATCAAGGTTCTGTAGCGCGTATAGACAAAAAATCACTGGCACTTGAGTGTGTCATCACCGGATTAAGTGGTGCCCATCATATCCGCAAACACTCAAAGGGTTATATGCTGTCCAACTCCCGAAAAGGGGAAGTGTTAGTTTACGACCCTGGTTTTAAATTAATTGATCGAATAAAAGGAACCAGTGATTTTTTCCCCGTTAAATGGGTTCAAGACGCCATCGAAATGCCCAGTGGCCGCTCGCATTTGATTGCCGATTGCAATACGTTTAATTTGCGTGAACGTGACTTAAATGGCAATGAGAAAAAATTCAATACCAAAATGCCAAACCGAATCTTTCAAATTGAACCGGTGTCCGATGCTTTTTCAATTAAAGGTTTTAAGGAACGCACGGCTTGAAATAGTGAGAATTTAGTATAAAATTGTTCATTAACTATTTAAATTTCAATACCTTTCGTGATGGTTTAAATTATTTTAAGGGGACAAGATTATGTATAATTATAAAAATGTCATTAAGGCATGCTTGGTATCATTAGTAAGCATCCAGTCTGCCTTTGCAGTGGAGGATCCTCAAAATACCGAAGACTGGTTGCGTGCTGCGCAGAATCCATTGATCCCGGTGTTAAGCGTTCCAATGAATTACACTCTTCATGGCGGCGCGGATAACGGTGATGTATCGATCGGTAGTTTACAGCCTATCTTTCCTATTTCACTCGGCGACTGGAACATGATTAATCAGTTATCGTTAAATATTATCGGCACTCCGGGTGTTGTAGAAGGCATCGCCGAGTTGCCGGAACCCGATCCAGGTTCAGGGGTAGCAGGTCTCGGCGATACGAATTTCACCTCCCTTTTTTCACCGGCAAATTCCGGTATTTTTAATTGGGGTATCGGGCCCACTTTCGCTTTTCCAACCGACACCCTCTTTTCTAGCATAGAGGATCGTAGATCGCGGCAACTGGGCAGCGGGAAATTCAGCGTAGGCCCTGCGGCGATGATTGTTTACCAGCCAGGCCCTTGGACCATGGGTTTTAAGACCAAGCAAATATGGTCAGTATTGGGCGCTGACTCACGCGAAAGTGTCAGTCAACTCATTCTGGAACCTTTTGCTAACTACAATTTAGGGCAAGGTTGGTATTTAACTACCAATATGGACACAATTGCCAACTGGAATTCCCACTCAGATAACCGCTGGACTGTTCCAGTAGGCGGGGGTATGGGCAAACTGTTTAATCTGGATAGTTTTGCTATCAACACTAAATTGGAAGGTTACTACAATGTGGTAAGGCCTGATGCAGCGCCCGATTGGTCGATGAATTTCACTTTACAATTTATGCTGCCTAAGTAGTGCAATAGGATGTGCCGAGACGAGGCGCATCATTCGCGAACGATGGGCAGGGCTTCCTTCGTCAGCCTATATATGGACTCCTCTATTTTGCAAGCGCATGGGAACATACTTTCATCCGGCGGATTACGTCGCGCGGAAAGAGTGAGTTTTTGTTAAATTCGTGGTTTTGCGCGACTAATCCGCCCTACGCGCTACGCGCTCCGGTTGAGCGTTGGGTTAGGCCAATTTAAACACAACCCTAAATACAGCATGGAAAAATCCGTGTAACAATCAACTCCATCCGCTCCGTTTATGGCGGTTTGCCTGTCGGCGAAACCGCCTTACGTGTTTTCCTCTTCGAAGTTAAGTAAAAATTGAAATTGTCGAGTGTCCGCAATTGAGAAACATAACTTATCATTCTTTCCTGTAATTTTGCCATGAAGGTCTTGGGTGTTATGAGTTTTCTACTGGTCTATGCATTGATCCTGTTAGCTGTTTTTATGTTTCAGCGCAAAATGCTATATTTTCCGTCTCATTTTACACAAGAACAGCAAGAACATCTGATTAAGGGGTTAAACTTAAAACCCTGGCCATCCATAAATGACCTGCATGGCCTGATTAGCAGTATTCCCCCGACTGATTTGAAAGGAACGGTGCTGGTATTTCACGGTAATGCGGGCGCTGCACTACATCGGACTTATTATATCGAAGCATTGCAGCGCTTAGGGTACCGAGTGATTCTTGCCGAATATCCAGGTTATGGCGTACGCAGTGGCTCACCTTCTGAAAAAATGCTGATCGAGGATGGTGTTGTCACCGCCAAGATAGTTTGGGATGAATTTAAGGAGCCTTTGTTCCTCTGTGGCGAATCGCTGGGCAGTGGGGTTGTGGCGGGCATCGTGGCTTCACGTAAAGTTCCAGTGAAAGGTTTGCTGTTAATAACACCGTTCGATACCATGACTGATGTTGCTCAGCATCATTACTGGTATTTCCTGGCTCATTGGCTGCTCCTGGATAAATATGATAATGCTTCCAAGCTTCGTAATTTTCAGGGTCGCATAGCGGTATTAATGGCCGGACAGGATGAGGTCATCCCAAACCGGCGCACCATGGCATTGTTCGATGCGTTATCGGGACAAAAAAAGCTCTGGCGTTTTAAACACGCAGGTCATAATAGCTTGCCCTTGGAGCCATGGAGTCCGTGGTGGCGAGAAACTATGGAGTTTATCGACAACTGAGCAAATGTATAAAGGGTGAAGCTCTTATTTTTCCAACACCCAAAAGTATACTCGGGCGAGTTTTTTATGGTCTTAAAGAAGGGATTGCCGGTATCCAGTTCACAGGGATGTGTGCCTAGATGCCATCCTTGGCTTCTGGGTTCCGGCAATCGGCGCAAGTTCCTACTTGCCTGCCGCACTTCCGCCATCCTTGGCGGTCGTCCATGCCGGAACGACGTATTTTTTCTTAACTTAACGGCATTGGTTATACACCGCGTTTCACTTCGTCACACAAATACCATTTTTTGCGGGGGCTGGCAAGTTTTGGCCTTGAACCGGCACCGCCGCCCAGCCGTGGGGCCTAACGCAAAGGTAAGGGACGCTTTGCCCGTGAATGACGACAAGAGGAATTAAAAATGACCGGAAAACAAAAAGTTTAAAGGATGCACTGGGGCAAAACGTCCCTTTGAGCGTTTTGTTAGGGGTGGGTTGTAGAGTGAAAACATTTAGTGTTCGCGATCATGGTTTTGGTTGTTTCTCTGTTGAGCTTGATCGTTCATCATCCGTGAAGGAATCAAACGAGGTCACGCCTGCCATGATTGAGGCTGGGGTATCGGCCTACTTTGACAATTGCCCAAGTTTTTCCGACCCATATGATGTAGATTCAAACACATTGGTTAAGGCCATTTACCTTGCAATGAGCTCGGCGGAGGGATGTGCTTCTGCTGAAAGCGATCAATCTCCATCACAAGTGAGATGATGTCTTGAGTCACCCGCACTATATCCGCCGGTCTTACAAACTCAGGCTTTACGGAAGCATCGTTGGAAACCTTGACCCGAACGGATGGGGCATCCTTTTCGAAAAGATGTTGCCATATGGAATGTTCAATTTTGTTTCTCTCGGAATAGGTGGAGTGGATTTTTTTCACCAAGGTGTTGAATTCTTTCAATTCTGGCTTTCCCCTAAAAAAATCGCAACCGACAGATTTAAACATTTCCATTTTTCCGGGATACTTAAAGGGATTGGTGAGCGCGACTCCCTGTTTCACAGTCAGTCCAAGCATTCTCCAAATTGCAACCTCAACCAAAATGAGAACATACGTCAAATTAACTGTCACATCACCTATCGCAGCAAGCATGTCATTTGGCAAGGCGGCCATAGACAGCCGCAAGCGTTGCTTCGGCGCGACCGGCATCGTCAGATCCTTTTGAATCCCGACTGGCTATGATCGCCAAACACTTTCACACGCAAAGGAAATTTTCATGATAGCATCTTTAATGAACTTGACACCTAACG
>NZ_JBKKBJ010000248.1:0-8495 GCF_046714055.1 Methyloglobulus sp.
TGCTTCCCTTTGACTATGCCATCTTTGGTGCCATCTGTTGAGCCACATTTGGGACAATTCATGGTGCATTTGCTCCATATTAAAAAAACACCAATCATACCATTATCTATACTTAGTTAACAATGCCGAATCTTCTAAGCCTTACGCAGATGCCTGTCTAGTTCCCGCAAGCGTTCAGGTGTGCCTATATCTATCCAGAATCCGGAATAGTGTTGCCCTGTCGCTTTTTTTGCCGCAATAGCCTCGCGTAGCAAAGGCGCTAATTTGCTTTTTCCTGGCGGCGTTTTGCTAAATAGATCGGGATGGTATAGGCCGATACCGCTAAAAGTAAATTGGTGGTTGTCGTTTTCCGTGACTTGACCAGCGCTGTCGAGGCCAAAATCGCCCCGAGCATGATGCGCAGGATTATCGACCAGCACTAAATGCGCCAAATCAACGCTAATGTTTTTAAGTCCTGCAAACGGAAAATCCGTTGCAATATCACCATTGACGACTAAAAACACATCCCTGCCTAGCAGGGGCAATGCGTTAATGATACCCCCGGCGGTTTCCAACGCTTGCTCACCTTCTGATGAATAGGCAATGAATGCACCCAGATCTTTGCCGTTGCCCAGTCTATCCTCTATCTGCTGGCCTAAGTGGGCATGGTTGATGACTATATCCGTGAATCCTGCCGATACCAGTTGATTTATGGTGTGTTCGATCAAGGGTTTGCCGGCGACAGGCAGCAACGGTTTTGGGGTATGGTCTGTTAAAGAACGCATCCGTTCACCGCGCCCTGCGGCCAGTATCATGGCTTTCATTGGGCTTCTGGGCATTGGGGCGTGTATTTCGGCAAGACGCGTTGATGTAAAAAATCATGAAAATCGCTTAGTTCGGGATAAGCCTGTGCTTGTGCCATGACATAATTCAACGTCCGGGGAATGTCTTTGAGGTAGCCAGATTTTCCATCCCTAAGATGTAGCCGGGAAAAAATGCCGATGGCTTTCAGGTGCCGTTGCATGCCCATCAAATCGAACCAGCGGGTAAATAAGGCCAGGTCACACGTTATCATGCCCGACTGTTTGAGTTTTTGGTAGTGTTGGGTCATCCACTGTTCAATTTGTTTTTGCGGCCATGCTATATAACAATCGCGTAATAATGACACCAGGTCGTATGTCACAGGGCCAATAACAGCATCCTGAAAATCGATTACTCCGGGTGTATTGTCATCTAACGCCATCAGGTTGCGTGAATGGTAATCCCGATGTACACAGGTGACAGGCTGTTCCAGGGCTGAACTGACCAGGATGTTGCAGACTGTATCCCAGAGTGAGGCAGGAATGTCCAAGTCCAAAGCCTGATTGATGAACCAGTCTTCAAAAATGCCAAGTTCCCGTTGCAGCAGTGCTTCGTCGTACAGGGGTAAGCCGCAACCGGTGATGGCGGTGTTGGTTTGTAGCTTTAGCAGGCCGTCTAAAGCGCCACCATATAATTGTGGTGCATTATCTGCATTTAATTTATCCAGAAAAGAGTGAGGGCCGAAGTCTTCTAATACCAGGAAACCATCAGGCCAGTTTTGATAGTAAATAGCCGGAACCTTGACCTCGGAAAGCCTGAGCAATTCGGCTACTTTTACAAACTGTGCGATATTTTCTTTGTCTGGCGGGGCATCCATAACAATCAGTTGTCGGTCTGGCAGGGCAATCCGAAAATAACGCCGGAAGCTGGCATCACTGGATGCAGGCTCACAGTTGATGACCGTCAATAACAGATCGTTCTCTAGCCAAGCTAGCAGGGTTATTTTTCGGAAGTCGTCAGGGATCATGAGGATGTGGGCAGATTAGTTATAAAGCTGAGGTAAATTGAGGTAGAATTCGCGCTGGCATTCTATTCGATTTTTGACCCGTTAAGCTACTAATCTTCCATTACTCATGCTAGCCCGATTGTATCTGGTTTGTTTTTTATCGTTATTTGCGTCAATGAGTTTCGCCAATGAAGCAAACTGGAACTGCCAACAAGACAAAAATACTAAAGAATGGGTTTGTGTTGGTTCGCCAGCAGATGTCGAACCGTCCAAGACGGCTACTGAATCACAGGGCAAGCCAGCTGCTGCCCAGCAAGGGAATTTATCTAAATCTGCTGAAGATGGAGCAACGCGCGTTACCCCACCGAATGGTGTTGAGCCCGGAACAGCGGAGACTTCGGAAAAAGATCGATCATTCAACGCCAAGCCCAGCCAGGACGAAAAGTCAACAGACACTGATTTAAATGAAAAGATTGTAGAAAAACCAAATGTACCGATTGCCAATCCCAATTCAGCCCGGCCATTAAATTCCCCCGTCGTTTCGGAAGCGCCGCCACCTGTCATACCGGCAACCCAGAAGCCGATGCCAGGGAGCAACAAACCCGCAACGGAAGTCGGTGTTAAGCAACGCGGCTGGAATTGCGATACCAAAGGTGAAGACGGTAACTGGAATTGTCAGTTGGTAGGGGCGGATCCCGAAGGTGAAGCCCGCGTTGTGGAGACTGAAAGGCAAAGGTTTAGCTTGCTCGATCCCGCTTTTGATAATAAGCAAGAACACATTTTCAATACTTTAAGGGATCGCTTTAAAACGAATCCTTGGGGTAATTGCACTATTCAGCTTGGCACCCAGAAATATTATGTCCCTGATAAAAGTCAGCGGGATACCGCAGATCTGGACATGAATTCCAATTCTGCCGAAATCTATGATAATGAAATCGGCAACTATCAAGGCAATGTCGAGATGAAACGTGCCGATCAGCGGGCTTCATCCAATTCGGCAAATTATGATTCGGTTTCAGAAACGCTGGATTTACATGGCAATGTTTTCTACAGCGAGGATGAACTGTCCTTGTACACCGACACCGCGACGTTCAAGCTGGCCAGCGATGAAGCACGTATGCGCGATACCCTGTTTATTTCCCCGACGACACCCATCAGGGGAAAGGCAAGTGCAGTTTATCGTGACAGCAAATCTTTGTCCCGCTACAAGGATGCCGCTTATACGTCATGCGAGCCGGGTAATCAGGATTGGATTGTACATGCCAGCAATTTAAAATTAAACAAAAAATCTGGGTATGCCTCGGCCAAAAATGCCTGGGTTGAGTTTAAGGGAGTCCCCGTTTTTTATTCACCTTACCTGTCTTTTCCTATGGATGACAGGAGGTTGACCGGTTTTCTTGCGCCCGTCTTTGGCAAGACCCAACAAGGCGGATTTAATTTCTCGGCTCCTTTTTACTGGAATATAGCCCCCAACTATGATGCGACAATCAGGCCGCGATATTTGACCAAAAGGGGCATCTTATTGGCGGGTGATTTCCGTTACCTGACCGAAAAATCAAATGGACTGGTCAGCGCTGAGTATATGCCGGATGACACCCTCGCAAACAAGCCCAGGTATTTGGCAACGATTAAGAATAATACCCGGTTTACTCCCAACATTAGTTCTAACCTTGATCTGAATTATGTCTCTGATAAAGAGTACTTTTCCGAACTTGGAAATGCCTTGAATTTCCCAAATTTCAGCCATATCAGGAGTTATGCCAATACCTCTTATGTCGATCAAGGCATATCCCTCGTAGGGCTGGTCGAAAGCTATCAAACCATTGACCCGAACTTAACGGGCAGGTTAAGGCCTTACCGGCGTTTACCGCAACTTAATTTGAATCTGGACCATGAGTTTGAGTCCGTACCCGCCAACACCGTGCTGGAAAGCGAGTACGTCTATTTCCAACATGACGACAGTTCTTTACCAGATGGATACCGGTTTAATATCAAGCCTTCGGTCAGCTTCCCTTTGCAGACAGCCAGTGCCTTTGTGACACCAAAACTGTCCCTGCAATATACCCAATACTTACTCAATAACCAACAGGTTCGGGTTGCTGATTCGATTGGCCGGACAGTGCCGATAGCTTCGATAGACAGCGGCCTGTTTTTCGAAAAAGATCTCAATATTGCCGGAAATTCGCTATTACATACCTTGGAACCCCGGCTTTTTTACTTATATATACCTAAAGTTAACCAAAGCGATATCCCTATATTTGATACCTCATTGTATGATTTTCAGTTCAACAGCCTATTCAGGGAAAATTCTTTCAGTGGTATCGATAGGGTGCAGGATGCCAACCAGATTGCTGCGGCCTTAACCTCGAGGTTGGTTGATTCAAAAACCGGTCTTGAAAGGTTAAGGCTTAACGTAGGTGAGATCTTTTATTTCCAAGACCGCGAGGTGACAGCCCCAGTAGTGCGTATCGGTAGAGATTTTCTGGAAAGTTCGGTAGAGACTAGCGCTTTTTCACCGTTGGTAGTGGAGTTAAGTAGCCAGATCAACGAACATTTTGCTGTGGAAACAGGTTTGCAGTGGGATCCTGAAATCAATGATATTGTCAGGGGCAAAGCCGTGCTTCATTTTGTTAACGATCCCGGAGAAATTTTCAATATAGGCTATCTCTACAGAAAAAGTACCTTGAATAAGGAGGCGCTTGAGGAAGCCAACGATCCAAGAGAAAACAATCCTAGTTTTACCAGAAGTAACGACATTATCCAGAGCGATATTTCCTTCCGCTGGCCCATTTATGATGACTGGTTTGCAGTAGGGGGCTGGCAATATTCATTATTATATAATCAGACCCAAGATGCGTTTTTTGGGTTTGAAAAAGAAAATTGTTGTTGGCGGTTTCGGGTTATTGGGCGGCAGTACGTCAATAATGTCGAGACTTCAGTCAATTCCCCTACGGGAGAGGATACGCCAGCCACCAGCCAAACCGGCATATTTTTTCAGGTCGAATTTAAAGGTTTGACAGGGATTGGAGAAAAGTTGGATGATTTCTTCGCAAAAAGTATTTATGGTTACCGGAAGTCCGAATAATGGTTTATTTCAACGTGTTAAAAAAACTAGTCATCTATGTGGTTTTACTGTACGGCTTGGGCTTGGTTAATCATAATGCCTACGCTGAGGTGCTGGATAAAATTATTGCTGTTGTCGAAGACGATGTGATTCTTGAAGGTGAATTGCAACGCGAAATTGCAGCCATTGTGCAAAGGATTCAAGCCAGCAACACAGCAATGCCGCCTGATTATGTGCTAAAAAAACAGGTGCTGGAGAAAATGATTATTGAAAGGCTCCAGCGCCAGTTAGCTGAAAGGGTTGGAATCAAGCTGAGTGAGGAAATGCTCAATAACTCAGCGACGGACATTGCCCAGAGAAATAACATGACGCTTGAACAGTTCAAGCAAGAACTGCAAAATCAAGGTATGTCCTATCAGGTTTTTTTGGATAATATGCGCAATGAAATCGTCATCAACCAGCTTCGGGGAAAAGAAATAGGCGATCGTATCAAGGTAACTGATAGGGAAATCGAGCATTTTATTGAGACCGAAGACAAAGCTGGCGAGGGGATTGGCCAATATCATCTGGGACATATCCTTATAGCTGTCAAAGAAGGGGCGTCTGCGGCAGTCATCCAAAAAGCCAAAAACAAGGCCGATGCACTGGTGAAGGAACTGCGTTCTGGTCAGGATTTCACAAAAACTGCAATAAGTGTTTCCGACGATAGCAACGCGCTAAAGGGTGGAGATTTAGGTTGGCGCAGCAAAAACGATGTGCCGACTTTGTTTGTTGATGTGGTCAGTAAGATGGCGGAAGGCGATGTATCCGACCCCTTACGCAGCCCAAGCGGCTTTCACGTCATTAAAATGCTGGAATTGAAAGGGGTCGGCAAGCACATGGTTATTAAGTCCAAGGTCAGGCATATCCTTATCAAGACCAATGAATTGGTCGATGATGCCGAAGCCCGGAAACGGCTACTAGCCTTAAAGCAACGAATGGCCGATGGCGATGATTTTGCCGTACTTGCACGCGCCCATTCCGATGACAAGGGTTCAGCCCTCAAAGGCGGTTTGCTCGATTGGGTTGGGCCTGAGGATCTGGTGAAACCGTTTCAGGAGGCGATGGATAATTTGGCAATCAATGAAGTCAGTGAGCCTGTTCAGACCCAATTTGGATGGCATTTAATTCAGGTTTTGGAACGGGAAAACAAAGACAACACCAGTGAATTCAAAAAAAACCAGATAAAGGATATTATCCGTAAACGGAAAATCGAGGAAGAGACCGAACTTTGGCTGCGCCGATTACGTGACGAATCATCTGTGGAAATTTATCAAGATCGTCTCTGATTTGCTTCACATCTGATCGCCTTGTATAACAGAATCCGAATGAATAAAAACGACACGGCATTTGTACATGACACGCATAACGACAGGAAAAAACGTATGAAGGATCAGGTGCAGAAGATTTTTGTCTCCCGAAAACTGGACGATCAGCGACGGATGATTAAAGCTATCGCGGCGGAATTGAAAATCACTGTCCTGGATTGTGCGGCAGCTTTAATGTATCTTTGTGATGATAACCTAGATGAGGTCAGCCCAGGCAAAGCTAACTCAAGTAAAACCAGCCAACCACAAAGCGAAAAGCGAAATGGTGTTGAAAACCCCTTATCTAACCATTTGCCCCAGGGCATTAGGCTAGTGCGTTATCGTCTTGACCTTGGATTCCAGCACAATGTGACTTCGGCGGAGATTAAAAAAGTACTGGTTGCAGAATCCGGCGTTGACGTAAAAATTATAGCCAATGTGCGTATCCAGGATTGTTATACCCTGGTAAATTTGCCCGATGAAATGCCACAGGAAATATTTCATCATTTGAAAACGGTTGAAATCAACGGACAGAAATTAGATATCCGCCGCGTTAACCCAAGGAATAAAAAGCGCAACAATCGCAAACATTGGCAGGTTCGTTCGGCTGCACTACCCGTTAAAGAAGCGGCCAACGTGATTGGAAATATGCCACCAGGCAATAATATTGATTAACCATTTAAAATGGATGTTAGTGAAATTAAGCGCATTTTTGCTTGATAAAGGAGCCAATGACAAAAATCCAATACATTAACACTGTTGATCAACTGGCAGCGCTGTGTGAACAAATAAAAAAAACGTCTTGGCTGGCGCTGGATACCGAGTTTTTAAGGGAAAAAACGTACTATCCCAAGTTCTGCCTATTACAAATAGCAACACCAGAATGGGTGGCTTGCGTAGATCCTTTAGCTTTGCCTGAATTGGACAATCTTTTTGCCGCCCTATACAGCCCGTCCATCGTCAAAGTATTTCATTCCTGCCACCAGGATTTAGAAATTTTTTACCAATTGACCGGAAAAGTGCCTGGGCCGATATTTGATACCCAAGTTGCAGCGCCGTTACTTGGTTATCAGGACAATCCGGGTTATGCCATGCTGGTTTCCAGCTTATTGAATATCAACCTTAACAAAGCCCATACCCGTGCCGATTGGAGCAAACGGCCATTAATCGAGGCCGAAATCCAGTATGCGGCGGATGATGTCATTTATTTGTGCCAAATCTATCAGATTATGCTGCAAAAACTGGCGGCGCTAGGCCGTGCGGACTGGTTAAAGCATGATTTCGTAGAGTTAGAAAACCCCAATAATTACCAAGTATTGCCACAGAAGGCATGGCTCAAAATCAGGGGCAAAAACAAGCTGACAGCCAAGCAATTGTCTATTGTCCAGGCCTTGGCTGAGTGGCGGGAAGTAACCGCCCAGGCTGAAAACCGCCCCAAAACCTGGTTACTACGCGATGAACTGATATTCGAAATGGCCAAGCTGCAACCGGAAACGGTGACCGATTTAGCCAACATCCGCAGCATTAACGAACGGATTGTTCACCGTTACGGTCGAAAGTTGTGTGAATTAATTGCTGTCGCAAAAAACAAGGAGTCGCAACCGCTCAAGGAAAAAGACCGGGTCATCAAGAAAAACCAACAACACGAGGCTATCCTGGATATATTGACGGCTTTGGTGCGCATACGCGCCGAAGAAAACTCACTGAATCCGACGATATTGGCGACACGAAAAGATCTTGAAGCGCTACTCTTCAATGAAGAGGAAGATTGCCCATTGCTGCATGGCTGGCGTCATTCGATGGCAGGAAAAGAACTGGTTGGCTTGCTGAAAGGCGATCTGCTGTTTGGAATTCAATCAGACAGGCTAAGCGTTATTGAAAAGCAACAGCTAAGTTTTGATAGTGAGTTGTTCAGGCATCAATAGCTGATCTTTAAAAACTCACCATCCAATTGATTCATATAAGTATTTATCAAATACCTCCCTGCCAATCGACCGGAAACGATAAAATAGCCCCCTGTTTCCCGGTCGAAAGGACTAAGAGCTTATCCATAAACAATATTCCCCTGACCTTTCCGTTTTATTTTCCGTAAAACGATGGCCGAAGCGGCCAGCATAAGCCAGCCGAGATGGCTCCGACCCATTTTTTCATGGCGCACCAAGAGTTTCCTGGACCGGTCAAACCAGGAGTGGCAAACCCCAACCACCCAGCGCCTTGCCTTAAAACCAGGGTCCTTGTCCATTCCTGCAAGCTCTTCGCCGCGCGGCCTGGCGTGCGGGGCATCGCCCCTTTCCTCGGC
>NZ_JBKKBJ010000249.1:0-5206 GCF_046714055.1 Methyloglobulus sp.
GGCAGCGAATTGTAATTGATCCTGAGATTCGCCTGGTTTTTGCTTTTGTAACCGATGTCGCTCATCCGTAAGGAAGTCGCATAGGGATGATAGAGTGTACCTTGGTCGAACTCTTCAAACTGTGCCCTTAACTGTGGACGGCTGTTGAAGAAACTTTTACAAATAGCGGGCGAGGCACCAAACAGGTACAAGATCAACCAACCTATACGTTGAAAATTCCTGACTAGGCCAAAATAACCGCTGGCGGTAAATTCCTCCAGACTGATTGCACTGTTTTCTTGGCTGTGCAACACAGGCCAAAGCGCTTCCGGCACTGAAAAATTGAAATGGATGCCCGCTATCGCCTGCATCGTCCTACCGTACCGATGCCATAAACCATGCCGATAAATATGTTTCATCTTGCCGATATTGGACGGGCCATACTCGGCAATCGGTACGCTTTCATCGCCATCAATACCGCAGGGCATACTGGTACACAGCAAAATCTCATCATCCAGGTGTTGGTAAACAAACTGATGGATAGCTTGCAAATAGCCCAGCGTTTCTTTGATGTCGGCAAAGGGCGGGGTAATCAACTCAATCAACGCTTCGGAATAATCCGTGGTGATATAAGGGTGCGTCAAGGCTGAACCTAGAGCCTTGGGGTGTGGTGTTTTGCTAATCAAGCCGTCTTTGGAAATACGTAGGCTTTCTTTTTCTATCCCTTTCAGCCCCCCGATTATGAGATGTTGCTGCTTGTTTGCTATGAGTTGGGCTAGACGCGCGGAATGCGTGTTATTCATGGGTAGCCATTGTGTGGGTTTCGCCGTCAAGTTAAGGAAAAATACCCCCTCTCCTATTGGAGAGGGTCGGGGTGAGGAGAATCAAACACAGGGAAAAGCTTATTTATATCCCCCATCCTAACCTTCTCGGCAACTTCTCCTGCGTTGCCCTACTTACCTACATCCTTGTAGGCATCCCATCGGTAGTAGGGACTATTTTCTTAGCTTAACAACATTGATGGTGTGGGTAACTGATCTTAGTGTCCTGTATAATTGCACCATTATAAAGCTATTGACTCATTCAAGAAATAAATCGTCACGATGGAAACACCCGACAGTAAAGCGATTGAACTTCTCAACACGATATTTGGCTATGCCAGCTTTCGCGGTCAGCAGCAAACGATTATTAACCATCTGATTAGCGGGCAGGATGCCCTGGTCGTCATGCCTACCGGCAGTGGCAAATCCCTGTGTTTCCAGATTCCCGCACTAATCAGGCCGGGTGTTGGTGTCGTTATTTCACCACTCATTGCACTGATGCAGGATCAGGTCAGCGCATTGCTGCAATTGGGCATTAAAGCCGCTTTCCTGAATTCGACGTTAGCCTTTGAAGAAGTGCAACAAACTGAAAGGCAATTGCTTAACGGCGAGTTGGACCTGCTCTATCTTGCCCCGGAACGATTGGCTAATGAACGTACTTTGACCTTGCTTGATCGGCTGCAAATAGCCTTATTTGCGATTGATGAAGCACACTGCGTTTCCCAATGGGGACATGATTTTCGTGCCGATTACCTGCGGCTGTCCTTGCTGCATGAGCGTTATCCACAAGTCCCACGGATTGCCCTAACGGCAACAGCGGACGAAAAAACCCGTAAGGAAATCCAGTTTCGGCTCGGGCTTGAACAGGCTCAACTCTTCCTAAGCGGTTTTGACCGTCCCAATATTCGCTATCGCATTGTGCAAAAACAAAATGCACGGCAGCAATTGCTGAATTTTATTGAGACGGAACATTCTGGCGATGCGGGTATCGTCTATTGCCTGTCGCGTAAAAAAGTCGATGAAACAGCGCAGTGGTTAACAAGCAAAGGTATCAAAGCCCTGCCCTACCATGCGGGGATGAACAATGGTGAAAGACAACACCATCAACATAAGTTTTTAATGGAAGATAGTCTGGTGATGGTGGCAACTATCGCGTTTGGAATGGGTATCGATAAGCCCAATGTACGCTTCGTCGCGCACCTTGATTTACCCAAAAGTATCGAAGGTTATTATCAGGAAACCGGACGTGCCGGGCGTGACGGCTTACCCGCTAACGCCTGGATGGCCTACGGACTCCAGGATGTCATCACCCTGCGCCGTATGTTGGTGGAATCCAATGCCAATGAAATCCAAAAGCGCATTGAATACAACAGGCTGGATGCCATGCTTGCCCTTTGCGAGCAAGTGCATTGTCGTCGGCAAGCCTTACTCGACTATTTTGGCGACATCCTGGAACACCCCTGCGGCAATTGCGACACCTGTTTAGAACCGGTGGAAACCTGGGATGGCACTTTGGCTGCACAGCAAGCCTTATCATGCATTCATCGTACCGAACAACGCTTTGGCGTGGCTTATCTGGTCGATGTTTTGCTGGGTAAATCTACAGAGCGGGTAACCCGTTTTGGACACCACCATCAGTCAACCTTTGGTATCGGCAAAGATTTAGACGAAAAACAATGGCATTCGGTATTCAGGCAGTTGGTGGCACGCGGCTTGGTCGCCGTCGATTTTGAAAGCTTTGGCTCGTTGCGGCTGACTGCCGCTTGTCGGCCTATCCTGCGCGGCGAACAACAACTGATGCTACGCAAAGACATCCAACTTGAAAAAACAAAAGGTAGCAAACACGCCAAAACCGCCCATAAAAATAAAAGCACGAACAGCTTGCTGTGGGATGCCCTGCGGAACAAACGCCGGAAACTGGCCGAACTTCAGGATGTACCACCTTATGTTATTTTTCATGATGCCTCTTTAATGTCCATGATGGAAAACAGACCGGCAACACTGGAACAAATGAGCCTGCTACCCGGAGTGGGCAAACGTAAGCTGGAGCTTTACGGCGCCCAATTTCTGGCAGTCATCCGGGAATTCAGGGGGACGAATCCGGCAATATCCGATACGGCAAGCGAGTCTGTGGAGTTATTCAGGCTGGGATTCACCATCCAACAAATCGCCCAGAAAAGGGCACTACAAGAATCGACTATTTATGTCCACCTGGCGCAGTATCTGGAACAAGGGCAGTTATTACTGGCCGATGTCGTTGATTTGCCGGAGCAGGAAATCAGGCGCATAGAGGAAACCATTATCAACCTGCCCGACGACCAGAAAAACGCCCTCAAACCAGTTTATGAGTCCCTTGACGGCGCTTATAACTATGGCATTTTGCGTTGCGTCAGGGCGGCATTGCAATATCAAATGGTTTGATGCCGTTTAGAAAAGTGGATACACATAGGCGCTTTTTGGCTAAAGATGTTTTTCTCTAAAAATAGCGCCCTGGTTAATATTTAATAGGTCGCTTTTATTTTATTTTTTCCATCCCAGAACAGCGATTTTTTTACCTGATCTGTAATCTCAGATAAAGCTTGTAGAGTATTTACTAATAGATAATGATTAAGATGCCACTAAAAAAGGAGCGCTCTGATGATTGTCTGCAAGCATGGTAATGAGGGCGCGATTGTTAAAAACGGCATTGTCCGTGGGAAGCGGCGTCACCAGTGCAAGGATTGCGGTTGTAATTTTGTTGGCGGGGACGGAAGGAAGAAGCCCAATGCGGCCATCCGGCGTACGTTTGCAGTGGTTTTGAGTGTGCTTGGCAAGGGCCCTTATGGTTTTATGGCGAAACTGTCCGGGGTCACGCCTGCTGCGCTGTTGAAATGGGCCCGGCAAGAGGCGGCGAGCCTGCCCGGGCCTGGAGTTTCCGGGGCTATCCGTGAGATGGGGTTTGACGGGATGTGGCATTTTATCGGTCCAAAAAAAACAAGTGTTGGACTGTCAAGGCGGTGGGCCGTGCCACAGGGCGGACTGTCGCCTGGGTCACCGGCCATCGTGATGCCGCAACCTTCCGAAGGCCCTACGACAAGGTGGGGCACCTGAAAGAATGTATTTTTTATACGGACGACTGGGATGCGTTTGCCAAGGTCTTGCCCAAAGCGCGGCACGCCATCGGCGAAGCCCATACGGTGGCAATTGAGCGTGACGACAGCAACACCCGACATCCATCTTGGCCGGATGACACGACGCACCAAAGTGGTCGCCCATTGCGAAGGCCTGTTCAATGCAACCATCAAGCTTTGGATTTAGCTAACGCAACCCCATGTATTCCGGGCTTATCAAGAAAAAACATTATCTATCTTTAGGTAAATACTCTCGGAATTTTTAAGAGCAAAGGCAATTGTCTGGTCTGCCATGAAATATCCTGGAATAACGCCTTATTTACAGACAACCGTTTTTATAACGTTGGCGTGGGCTTTAAACACTTAACGCCCGTTTTAGGTGAATTTATTGCCGCCGTTGAGCAAGATAAAAACCCTGATGATTTTCCTTTAACAGCACTTCAGCGTTCTGAGTTAGGACGCTTTAATGTCACAAAAAACCTTGCCGATATGGGCAAATTCAAAACCCCGACATTACAGAATGTCGCCTTAACCGCACCTTACATGCACGATGGCAGTATGAAAACACTGGAAGAAGTCATTGAACATTACGACAAAGGCGGGGACAAAAACCGTTTTATCGACACTAAAATATTCCCCTTGCATTTCACGTAACAGGAAAAGGTCGATTTAGTGGAATTTATGCGGACAATAACCAGTCAACAGATACAGCCGGAATAGCTATTACAATTAACTCCTTTTAAAATCCTTTAAGTCACTGGCGGAAAAAGAAAGGATTAATAGTACAAGATCGTTCGAATGAAAGTGTTGATGCTTCTATCGCATTCATCACAGAAAATCTTTAATAATTTTTGGAGATTCAAATGGATACTTCAATACACACTTTGCAAACCTTATTTTTCCAATTAGGTTTAGCAAGCAACGAGGAGCAAATTCGTGTTTTTATTGAGAAGCACAGGCCGTTACCCCGTAATATTGCCTTGTCTGAGGCAGATTTCTGGAGCGAAGCACAGGCTGCATTTCTGGCTGAAGCGATAGAGGAGGATTCGGATTGGTGCGCACTCGTGGATGAATTAGATTCTTTATTAAGAGAAAAATACTCGTGGATAAATTAGATGGCGGATTCAACTCCGAAGTGCAATCCTAGTGTTCATGCGGCCTCTTGCAAGAGTCCAGCAAAAAATACCGCATGGGGTGTCTTGTAATTGGGTGTTTTCCGAGGACGGTGGTCGGGCTTATTCATGGCCGCCCCGACATCCCCGTCAGCCGTGTTCCCAAAACGGCTACCTTGGGTAA
>NZ_JBKKBJ010000250.1:0-7236 GCF_046714055.1 Methyloglobulus sp.
CCTTAAAGGAAAGCTGCTTTCTGTCGTTTCGTGTTTCAGTGCCATACTGGTCATTGCGTGGATTTCGCAGCAATTTACCCTAACCCACGCCTATCCTATGCTCATCGCTTCTATGGGTGCCTCAGCCGTCATTTTGTTTATCATTCCCAATAGCCGACTTGCACAACCCTGGCCTCTGGTAAGTGTCTGGTAGTGGGTTAAATCTGTAACTTTGATTGATACGGCGGAGTGCAAACCTAAAGGCCGTAAGACGGATTAAATGTAGGGCGGATTAGCCGCGCAAACATGCGATCCATTCGTCTTGATTAACCTTTGGGCGCGGCGTAATCCGCCAACTGCGGTGTCCATCCGACCTCCAGGGATGGAGGAAGTGCGGCAAATGGTCTGGAACCATTGCCGCCAAATGGCGGATTACGACGCGCGGGAAAACTTTGCAACTATAGAAGATTGGAGGGCTTGCGCGTCTAATCCACCCACTACTCATTTCGATTTCAACAAAAATTCTATGGGCTTTGTTGTTAAGCAATGTGTGTTTCATAGGCTGACCTTCTTCGCTGAATTCCACCAAGCCAATATTGCATACGGCGACGATTCTCTGACTGTCCGTCGTGGCACCTCCTGGAAGAATGCACTGAATTTTTGTTCGCCAACGCTTCTCTGAGTCTGGTAGGGTGGGCACACGCTTTTTTTGTGCCCACGCGAAAAGGATGCCACTATTTACAATAGCTGTGCGGAACACCGCAAATGCCGAAAAATGGTGGGCAAACGGTAAAGCTGTTTGCCCACTCACGACTATTCCTTATAGCTCTCGGCCCTATGTTTTACCTCTTCAAAATTAACACTGACCTGATCGGCAACGCGCTTGCCATACTCGCTATCGGCTTTATAGAGAAAGCTGGTGATAATGGTGCGGATTTCGGGATTCTTGACCGTTTTCAAATCGTCCGCGAACGCATTGACCAAGTGGGTTTGATCGGCTTCGGAGAACGAACGGTACAACTCCCCTGCCTGCTTGAAGTTTTGCGTTTTCTCAAACGGGATTTGCTGGGTGTTGCCCTCTAATGGCGACTGGCAATATTCATACTGTTTATCGTCCACAAAACCCTCACCACTGCGGCTAGGTTGATAATTAACCGTACTGGTTTCCGGCGTGGAGTAACCCGCGCCGTCCTGATTGTGCGAGTTGACCGACACTTTGGGCGCGTTAACGGGTAAATTCAAATGATTAATGCCCAATCTATAGCGCTGGGTATCGGCATAAGAAAACAGCCGACCCTGCAGCAGCCGGTCTTCTGACGGCTCTATACCGGGAATCAGGTTACTGGGTGCAAACGCCGACTGTTCGGTAGATTGGAAAAAGTTGTCGGGTACTTTGTTCAAAGTCAACTCGCCCACTTTACGCGACGCAACCAAGTCTTCCGGCCAGATTTTGGTGGCATCCAGTGGATTAAAATCAAAATCATCCAACTGTTTAGGCTTCATCGTCTGGATAACTAAATCCCAGACCGGATACTTGCCCTCTTCGATATGGCTATAGAGATCCTGTGTCAGATGATTAAAGTTTTTAGCCTGTATCGCCGATGCCTGTTCAGGTGATAGTCCTTTGTTGCCCTGCCGGGACTTCCAGGTAAATTTCACATAGGTTTGCTGACAATCGGCATTGGTAAATTTGAAAGCATGCACGCTGGAACCATTCATTTCCCGATAACTGGCGGGAATGCCTAAGGGTGAATAGACCAGCGTCAAGGTTCGCGTACTTTCAGGAATGTGAGAAAAAAAGTCAAAAACCCGTGACGCTTCCTGAATATTGGTTTTTGGGTTCGGTTTAAACGCATGCACCATATCGGGGAACTTGATGGCATCACGAATAAAAAAAGTTGGGAAATTATTGCCGACTAAATCCCAGTTACCTTGTTCGGTATAAAATTTAACGGCAAATCCATGCGGATCGCGTAAGGTTTCCGGTGAATGCTTGGAGTGAACGACCGAGGAAAAACGTACAAAAACCGGTGTTTCCTTACCTGTTACCTGGAAAGGTGCGGCTCGAGTGATGTCGGTTAAATCAGCCGTTGCCTTAAATACCCCAAACGCCCCGGTTCCCCGTGCATGTACAACACGCTCAGGAATGCGTTCACGGTCAAAATGCGCCAGTTTTTCTATCAGATGATGATCCTGTAACAAAGTCGGCCCCAGTGGTCCTGCGGTTAATGAATCCTGGTTATTGCCTACTGGTGCGCCGGTAGAGCGTGTCAAAACAGGTTCTACCGACCATGCCGAACTTGTAATAGCGATACTCACGGCAGCAGCAATGGCATTCACTATCAATTTATGGTTAGATTGCTTTTCCATAATGACCTCCTGACCTTATTTTTGCTGTATTCATTCGCCACAGCTTAACTTTACTTACAAAGACCAAACTCCGGCCTTTAACCGATAGAACACAAGCAGCCTTCATCAATATTATTCTGCTTTATTTCTATTGATTACAGGTTAACAATTTATATTATCAATGTATAATTGATTGTTTACATGGTATCAATTGATTTTATCTATATTAAGGAGCCGTTATGAACCTCAGAGATTTAAATTATCTGGTTGCCGTAGCCGATTTGCGCAGCTTTATTCAGGCAGCCGACCAGTGTTGCATCAGTCAACCAACCCTTAGCACTCAAATAAAAAAAATGGAGGAAAGCCTGGGGGTACAGATTTTTGAACGCACCAATAAAAAAGTGCTACCTACGGAATTAGGCGAGCAGATTATCGCTTCAGCCCGGCGTATATTGCTGGAAATCGATACGATTCAACAGATTGCCGGAAACGCCCAAGACCCGCTGGCCGGTAATTTCAGGCTGGGGGCATTTCCGACGCTTTCAACCTATATTTTTCCGGGGTTGGTTCCGCTAATTAAGCAGGAACTGCCAAAACTTAGATTGATCCTGATTGAAGAAAAAACCGATGTTCTCATTGCGCAACTTAAACAAGGTCAACTGGATGCCGCTTTGCTGGCAATACCGATACACGATGACACTCTGGAAACCAGAAAGCTGTTTGAAGATGAGTTCTTTCTGGCCGTAGCAAGTGATAACCCGTTAGCGGCAAGAGAAACGATAGCGCAGTCGGACTTATCTCATCAACAGTTATTGCTGCTGGATGAAGGACATTGCCTGCGTGGTCAGGCTTTACAAATTTGTCAGTTAAATAATGCGGAAGAACAGCAGGATGTCAGGGCGACAGGGCTTGAAACGTTACGGCAAATGGTCAGGGCGGGAACCGGCATCACTTTTATGCCCAAAATCGCCATTCATGAACCCGAAGACGGTATTAGCTATATTCCTTTTGACGATCCTGTCCCCAAACGTACTATCGGGTTGGTTTGGCGCAAAACCAGTGCACGAAATGAATTGCTTGAGCTGCTAACGAGTTTGATGTCTGCTTAAGTCTGGTAGCGTGGACACACGCTTTTTGTGCCCATGTGAAAAGGGTGGCGCTATTTACGATAGTTCGGGCGGATTCGCTGCGCAAACCCTCCAATCTTCATAAATGTAAAGATTTTCCGCGCGTCGTAATCCGCCATTTTGCGGCAATGGTTCCAGACCATTTGCCGCACTTCCGTCCTCCAGGGATGGGGGAGTTCGATAGCCGGTAGGGAACCGGCACCGCCTCCATCCCTGGAGGTCGGCTGCAATGGTTCCAGACCACAACCGCACTTCCTCCATCCCTGGAGGTCGGATGAACACCGTAGTTGGCGGATTACGACGCACCCAGAGGACAAACAAAACAGATAGATCGTGTATCTTGCGTGGCTAATCCGCCCTACATTTAATCCGCCTTACCGGGCTAAATTAACTTAACGCCGATTGACGTTATTCGAGTAATATTTACCAAGCACGTGCCATAATCCTAAAATATCGACTAGGAATCGACGACGATGCATAAATACGAAGTAATCATCTATTGGAGCCAAGAAGATAAGGCGTTCATAGCAGAAGTGCCTGAACTCCCCGGTTGCATGGCTCACGGCAGCACGCAGCCGACAGCCCTGGAAAATGTTAATCAAGCGATAGAATTATGGTTAAACACAGCCAAGGAATTTGGGGATACCATTCCCAAACCGAAAGGACGGCGACTTTTATACGCATGATGCGCCTCGTTCCTCGGCACATCCTATTGCGCTAATCCCCGCGCTTAGTTAAGCTCCAGAAGCCAAAACTTCACGCAATACTTCTGGATGTTTCACAACAATTTTTAGCAACGTCTCAGCAGCACCTGATGGTTGACGCCGTCCTTGTTCCCACTGTTGCAATGTACGGGGTGAAATATGCAATGCCTTTGCAAACTGGCTCTGAGATAAGCCGCATTTTACCCGAACAGCAATTATTTCATTAGGCTCAACGGCGTATGTCGCGCCGTGACGACCCGCTTTAACATCGCGTATTGCTTCAAGCAACTCTTCACCAATATTTCGTTTGGCATCGCGCTCTAACAGCTCTATTTCGTTACGTGGCATGACCCATTTCCTCCGCAATTTGTTTAAGAATGTGTGCTGGAATATTTTCTTGAGCACTCTTGGCATAAATAACCAGCAAGACCAATGCGCCACTTTTGAGGCGAACAGTGTAGATAACTCTTATGCCTCCACGCTTGCCAGCACCATGACGTGTCCAGCGAATTTTCCGGCAACCGCCAGAACCAGGAATGACATCTCCGGCTTCTGGATTTGCTGCAAGAAAAGAGGCGAATTCTCCGCGCTCTTCTTCCGACCAATAGTCCGGCCAGAGTTTTGTAAACAATGGAGATTCAATGAGTGTTAACATGTCTGCATCATACGCCAATGGCGTATAAAAAACAAATATCTGGTAGGGAGGGAAGTAGGGTTTGTAGTGCGGGTTAGACGCGCATAACAAACTGATTAGGGGGATTGGCTTATGCGCGTCGTAACCCGCCGCATTTAGTTATGCTTTTATACTACGTGCTACGTGCTTCGTTTATGGTGGATTGCCTACGGCGAATCCACCGTACAACTTACCCGCCATACGGCCATACGCACTATGAAATATTTTGAAAGCTGAATATTTTACTTTATTTTTACAAGCAAAGTGGTCGAATGATAGAAGCAGTAGTTGGCGCAAAGACTATCTGGCATAATGGGCTAGTTGGTATAGGTATTTATACGTATTGACTTATCCGGTTATTTTCTTTTTAATGTGCCGTTGCCAAAAATTAATAAAGAGGCAATGTAAGGTACTTAATTGAAAATATTCAAATTAATGTAAGTTTGGGGATTTTCTCAAGGACGCGCTACATAAGGGTTCCGTCATTAACGACGGCATAGCCAATTAGTTATGACGCTACAGTTCTACGGCTATTAGGGATGTCTAATATTTAGTCAGGCGGAGCGGTAACGCCTTCTTTTGCCGCAACAGAGAAAGGAACGCATTATGAAAACGAAAGCGATCTATCGAAAACATTATTCTTGGGGTAAACTTGGCCGCCTTACCGCAGCCGCGGTAATAGGTTTAGTTTCAGCCCCCCCCCGGCCCTCGCGGCGGTTCCCGCCATATTCATGCAACAGGCCACGATCAACGGCGCGGCGGACGCCGTAACGCTGACCCGCGTTCCGGTTATGAAGGCTGACGGGATAATCATCTACAAGGATATCTCCATGTTTTTCAACGTGGATTCCGCTGGCAATGTCACCCTGCCTTCCGCCTTGGTCCAGATCACCCCCTCCCCAACCATAAATGTCGGGGCGTTCAAGCCGGGGACTTACAACGGCTATGATCTTGCTCCTCAATGTGGGGGGCACACTTTCAAAGTGGGTAGCCCAGGCGTAGGGAGCGGCGGGCAGATCTCCGGCTCTATCCAGCGAATAAACGGCTCCAATTGCGATACATTCAACGCCAGCTGGACTTCGGGGCCGATCACGGGCCATCCCCATCAGGCAAAACTCAACGCGGCCGGCATCACCTCCACCGCCTACAACTGGGGGGTGATGGGAACCGCTGGGGGCCAAACCGTAGTCAGTGGCTGGAAAGCCGGGGACATCATTGGTGCGGTGCAGACAGGGAATCAGCTGTCACTGGTAAATTTTGGGGTTGACAATAAAGCGGATACCGTGCTGGCGTTTACCCTCTGTCCGACGGCAAATCCTTGCTGAGACGCTGCGCGGCATCGGGCTCGCGCAAGGCGGAAAAATAGGATCAGCCAAGGTGGGTAAAAGTGAAGCGTTGCCCACCGTAACTGCCTAACAATAGCATCAACTCGGACTGCCAACTTGCTCTTCGTTGGTAGCCAGTTTGCCTGTCGTTAGGTGTTTTTGAAGCAGTACCCACTCACAAGGGAGGTAAGCATGTTTACGAGATTCCAAAAAGTGTTTCTGTGCATCTTC
This sequence comes from Methyloglobulus sp., assembly GCF_046714055.1. Classification (GTDB taxonomy): domain Bacteria; phylum Pseudomonadota; class Gammaproteobacteria; order Methylococcales; family Methylomonadaceae; genus Methyloglobulus. The sequence continues at coordinate 6,389 of NZ_JBKKBJ010000250.1, forward strand.
GTAGTTTCACTCTTTCAAGGCTGTGTGACTGTAGGGAGTGAGCGGCTTGTAATGAAGAATGATACTTTCGCAAGCAAATACTCAAGCATCAGGCAAATAGTCATAGAAGAAGCCGCGAACAACGGCTTCAGTACGCTCACTTCCGAAGTAAAGCCCTCACAGTTTAACGGTTGGGAAGGCCAGTTATTTTTCCAGTTAGTGACTCCGAACGGCACAGATCAACTCTTCGTGGAATTTGAGAAAAAGAATGAAGGTGTTTCTGTGTGGGCTCATGGTGCAGGCACACGCGGCAATGCCAGTAGCGCCGCCAAGTCGATTTCTGCACGACTTAGTCAGCTGCGATAAATCTATGCTGTACTGTTTCAGCAATCTCAGTCGGGTAGGTTGGGTTAACGGCTTTATCGTTAACCCAACCTATCGAGGCCAAAGATGTTGGGTTGGAGCAGCGTCAACCCAACCTACGCCTAATGCTCCACATTAATCGGAGACTAAAAACCCTGGCTTCCGCAAGCTCCATCGAAGCTACTTTAGCCCGTAGCCCGTAGAAACCCATCACACCAATGCCAATATATCCAACCATGCCAAAACGAAGTTTCCTTTCAACCAATCCAGTCAATATCCATAAGACTGTGCCGTCGTTTGATGGGTTACGCTTTACCCTACCTATACTACAGTTTACCCATCATACGGCCGTTCTTCATATCCTTTCATTGCAAAACTTCATTTCAATACAAAGCCTTCACCAATTAGCATCACATTGCCCCAATAACTCCGAATCATCCAGTTTAAGCATTTCAACAAAACGCGCTTTTTCTTCTTCACTAGCGACCGGATAGCGGGTCTCAAGA
>NZ_JBKKBJ010000251.1:0-10258 GCF_046714055.1 Methyloglobulus sp.
TACCCACCATGTCACAAACCGAACGGGAAGCGCTGGAAGCGGGTAACACCTGGTGGGATGCCGAATTGTTTTCGGGTAATCCAAACTGGGACATCTTACAAAATCTCCCCACCTCAAAACTCTCAGAAGAAGAACAAGCCTACCTTGACGGGCCCGTTGAAACGCTTTGCGGAATGCTCAATGACTGGGACATCACCCACAACCGCAATGATCTGCCCAAGGAAGTCTGGGATTACATTAAAAAGCAGAAATTCTGCGGCATGATTATCCCCAAAAAATACGGCGGACTTGAATTTTCCGATGCCGCTCACTCGGAAATCGTCATGAAAATATCCAGCCGCAGCAGCACTGCGGCGGTCACCGTCATGGTCCCTAACTCACTGGGGCCCGCGAAACTGCTGCTGAGTTATGGCACCGAGGAACAAAAGAACCATTATTTGCCACGCTTAGCCTATGGCGAGGAAATTCCTGCCTTCGCATTGACTGGCCCACATGCCGGCAGTGATGCGGGAGCTATGCCGGATACGGGTATCGTCTGCTACGGTAAACATAAGAGCCAAGATAAGGTATTAGGCATACGCCTTAACTGGGAAAAGCGCTATATCACCTTGGGACCCGTCGCCACCGTTTTAGGACTCGCCTTCAAACTCTACGATCCAGATCACCTGATCGGCGACAAAGAAAATATCGGGATTACGGTCGCGCTCATCCCCACGAATACGCCTGGAATATCCATCGGACGGCGGCACTACCCTTTGGATTCAGCGTTCCAGAACGGCCCTAATTGGGGCAAAGATGTCTTTATCCCGATAGACTGGATTATCGGCGGTATCGCCCAGGTAGGCAACGGCTGGAAAATGCTGATGCAATGCCTAACCACCGGAAGAGCCATCTCGCTACCTGCCTTGAGCGTGGGCGCGGCAAAACTCACCTGCCGAAACACCGGCGCTTATGCCCGTATCCGTAAACAATTCAATCTCCCTATCGGCGAATTTGAAGGCATTGAAGAAGTGCTGGCGCGTATGGCGGGTGAAACCTATATCCTCGATGCAGCACGGCAAGTCACCAATGCGGCTTTACACCAAGGCGAAAAACCTGCCGTCATTTCCGCCATCCTCAAATACGAGTTGACCGAACGGATGCGCCGCGTCGTTAACGATGGCATGGATATACAAGGCGGTTCCGGTATCTGTCTGGGGCCGAAAAATTATTTGGGGCGGGTGTATCAGGTCATTCCTGTCAGTATCACGGTCGAAGGCGCTAACATCCTGACCCGCACAATGATGATTTTCGGGCAAGGCGCGATCCGCTGCCATCCTTACATCCAAAAAGAAATGGCGGCGATAGCGGAGGGAAACCTGGAACAATTCGATAAAGTATTTTTCCAGCATATCGGCTTTTGGGGCCACAACAAAGCCGCTTGTTTGTGGCTGGGGCTGACCAACGCCCGATTTCTGGCAACACCAGGGGACAAGGAAACCCAGCGATATTACCGGCAGATTGCGCGGCTCAGCGTCGGTTTCGCCTTCCTTGCCGATTATGCTTTATTGACCCTGGGCGGAACGCTTAAACGAAAAGAACGGCTTTCCGGCCGCTTTGCCGATGCCTTGGCTAATCTTTACCTGTGTTCCTGCGTCCTGAAACATTATCAAAATCAAGGTAGCCAAAAAGACGATACTCCCTTGTTACATTGGGCTTGCCAAGAAAGCATTTACCGCGCCCAACAAGCCTTAGCCGACATCCTGACCAAGCTACCGTTCCGGCCTATCGCTTGTTTATTGCAGGGCTTGATTTTCCCGCTTGGTAAACCGAATAAACCCGCCAACGATGTACTTGTCCATCAAACTGCTACGCTGTTGCTATCTGATTCACCCGTACGTGACCGCTTAACCCAAGGCATATATATCAATAACAATGCCAATGATGCCACCGGCAGGATTGAAGTCGCTTTTAAAGCAGTCCTCGCGGCGGCTCCGGTAGAAGCCAAAATCAAGCATGCACAAAAGCAAAAGCACTTGGCTAAAGGTGATTTATCGGTATTGGTAAGTGATGCACTGACAAGAAACATCATCAACCAGGAAGAAGCCAAGTTACTTGCCACGGCAGAGCAGGCAAGGCTGCAAGCGATTAGCGTTGATGATTTTAGTGCTGAGGAGTTGGCTGGTTAATCCTAAAAGGATAAATCAGATTTGATGCCTGCCCCTACAATGCCCATTCTGATTGCCCTTCGTTAGACTCAGGACGAACGGTTTGTGCGGATGTACCCCTGGAGTATATTTTTGGTGTGTCCGAAGGCAGCTTTGTTATGCCTATGTTAAACTCAGGCATGTTGAATTTGATGGGGACGTGTTATGGCAACAATTACATTTGATACTTTAAAATTTGTTGAAAGACTCATGGCTGGCGGTGTTCCTGAAGCACAAGCTAAGGCGGAAGCGGAAGCATTAGTGGCTGCTTTTTCTGAAGCAATGGAATCACAGTTAGCGACAAAATCAGATATTAATCGTCTGGAGCGCGAATTGCTGGTTATTAAATGGATGGTAGGTTTGGTGCTTGGTGGTATCTTGGCCTTAATTCTCAAGGCGTTTTTTCCGGTTTAACAAATCAGATTTGATGCCTACGCGCTACCGTAGGGGCAATCCCTTCGACCGCCAAGGATGGTGGAAGTGCAGCGGCGGGTATGGAACCCGCGCTGTGTGGTTGCCCTGATAACCACGGGGTTGCTTGGGCAGGCACAAAGCCTGCCCCTACAATGCTCATTCTGATTGCCCTTCGTTAGACTCAGGACGAACGGTTTGTGCGGATGTACCCCTGGAGTATATTTTTGGTGTGTCCGAAGGCAGTTTTATCGAACCAAAAGCCGAATAGCTATAAAAGGTGGGCAAAAAAGCCTGCCCACGCTATCTAGCTATGAAAATATTTGTTTACCAACAATCAGCCGGAGTCATTCCAGCTCCAGTAAAACCCTTGATTCCCGTACTCGTCAACGTCAAGTTGCCGCATCTATCATTAGCCTGTGCATTGACCGCCGTAGCCAGCAAGGTATACGAATTAGCTGTTACCAAGTTGATGGTCAAGTTATAAAAGACACCTGCACCAGCTGCGCCAACCGGACTTGTTTGTGAGGAAACCGCAGCCAAAGGCGAACCACTATCCGCAGGGGTAGGCGCAGTGGCAGAGACGCAACCGGCTACCACCACACCAGGAACGGGAGCGGCAGCATTTGCATCAGCCGCATCACAGTAGCTATTAAACTCCGTATAATGCCGCTCCATGCCATTAGCAAACCCCATCAAAGCACCTTGTGCATCCGACCTGCGGGATTTCCTCACGCTTTCCTGATAACTAGGAACGGCAATAGCCGCCAAAATACCCACGATAGCTACGACTATCATGATCTCAATCAAAGTAAAAGCTTTTTGTGTTTTCATTATTGATCCTAAAAAGCTCGATTTATATTAGGGTAACCATAAAAATTCAAAATCTCCTTCTTGCTTTCAGAAGGCTGTGGGATAAGGGCATTAAAAACCACACAGTACATCCGTCACCGACACCCTCGCCCATAGGGCATAAGTATCTACACAATGCGTCATCTCGGCAGGAATTGGCGTCGAGGATTCCATATCCTCTTCCGCACTTCCTCCATCCATGGAGGTCGCCGAGATCCAGAAGCCATGGATGGCAATGCTAATATTACCAACCATTTTTTAGCCGTATGGAACCCTTTTGTGGCTATTTTCACATCCCTGTGTCATGGATTCCGGCAAGTGGTGCAAGTTCCTACTTGCTTACCGCACTTCCGCCATCCTTGGCGGTCGTCCATGCCGGAATGACGGTTCTATAACTTGTGTAGATACCTATGCCCATAGGGGGAGGGCATTATTAGATGTTCCCTTAACTGGGAGGAAGGTTTGCTCCTCCAGGGGGCTTGGGTTCAGCGTTGCCTGGACTAGTAATTGAGGAAGGTTCTTTGATCTTTACACCGGAATTTGAAGAAATATCTTTTCCAGTTTGATTTTCCTTAGTTGGGCTCATCGTTCCTTTCTGCTTTTCTGCTTTATATTTGTTAATTGCATTGCTTAATCGAGCGTCACCCTCATCAGCTTGTGCAAAATTAACGCCCATAAAAAGAAGTGCCGTCAACATCATTATTCGTTTCATCATGTTAGCCTCCAAGTAAGTAATAGCGTGCAACTGTTTTTAAAAGCCGTCATTCCGGCAGGGATTGCCGGAATCCAGGTTCCATGGATGGCTAGTAGCTTGCCGTCCCTGGCACTGGATACCCGCTTCCCGGCGGGTATGACGCACTTTTTTGCTTCATTTGCCAATCAAGTTCTCTAATTCAGATTTTAAATCAGTTATTCATTTTTACTTAATAAGTTATCTTAATTTCTTAATTCTTGCCATGAAAACCGATTCAAGCCGCTTCCACCTCCGCCTCCGGGAGGATTCCCACCGCCACCGACTCTTCGTTTGTGAACAGTTCCGGTTCCAGTCCCTCCTGTGTATTGATAGTCATCCATAAAGCCCGATTCCCCAGGAAGTCCTAGATTAAATTTCTGGCCGGTTGCCGCAAAGTTCGCACCGCTTCCGTCGCTGACCAGATCATCGTTATTAATTGTGTTGTTCCCGGTCAAGTCAAACCCGGCCGTATCCGGCCTACCGCCAGTAACAGGGTTGACGGACATTAAAACCCCCGAACCACCCGAGCCACAGGGTGTGTTATCGGGTATCCAGGTATTAAAAAACAATAACTTGCCACGCACGGCAGAATCAACAATAACCCGTTCCTTTACGTTTTCGGTTAGCTGGATAAACCAGCCCTGTTTTGTGCTATAGTCAACCGGATTATTGGTTAATACGCTAAATTGGCTGCTGACATCAACAGCAGGGCCACCTGAATCACCACTGTTTGTAAATAGCCCAGGCAGAAAAGTTTGCTCTACCAAGCTGGCCGAAGTAATGGAAGAAACCCCATGATCCCAAACACCGTAAAAAGCCTGTACATCTGTTGTGGCAACATCGCCCGTGACTAAATATTGCCCGGTGCCAAAATAGACTAAAACATTGGGGGCAGCCCCCGTGGGTTGAGCGGGATGCCTTATTAGCGACGGTTTACTGGTGATCGGCTTGCCCGCAATAAATAGAGGGCTTCCAGAAGGGTAAGCAGGGGGATTTGCAGGGTAAGCAACGGCCCACAAGTTGGGATTAGCGTTGGACAGGTCAAACGCCCACATATTTCCTTTTAAGTCACCGGCATATACCCTATCAACAATAAAATTATTATCACTATCGGCGACTTGTGGCGAAGACAGTCCATTGCAATCACTTGAACCATTCGCACAATCCCCGCTTACAATTGAGCCTACACCGGTCGGTATTTTGATATAGTCCGTACCGAGAGTCCAGACACCATCCAACCCACCATCTAAAAACAAAACAAACAGAAAGGCTTGTCCAGAGCTATCGCTATTATAACCATTGCCGAAAATAGCCGCCCAACGTCCATTCGGCATCATGGCAATCGTCGGTTGGCTATAGGAGTAGCCCATATCGGGATCATCGCTATTGTCGAACTCCCATAAGGCAACTTGCGCTGCATTAGCTTCTGTCAGTGAAGCAGGATTTGTCACATCCAGGGCAAAAATGCCTTTGCCACCGCCGCGCTCCCCACCGATAAGCACCGTATGCCATGCAGCGCCGGAACCTGTATTAAAAAAAGCGTCTTCCACGGTCGACGGCATATTGACATAATAGCGATGCGTGTAAGCAGGATCGGTCAAATAATGTAGGCCACTTGTTGCATCAACTGAAGAAAACAAGTTCCCAGGAATATAGGCTAAAGTTTCAGCGCCATCAGAAGCGTTAAAACCATGTAACATCCCATCATTGGCGCCGGTATAAAGGATTTCAGTCCGGCCAAAATTGGCCGCTGCAAAATCACTGTACTTTTGTCCGGCTGCCGTCGGGAAAGGCGCGGTATTCGGCCAGCTTGAATCCGGCCTGCCGACAAATACAGGGGCAGAATCAACGATGTCACCGAGTAGTTTTCTACGCGACCTAAAAGTGTAAGCGCCACCCTTGCCTTGTTCGTTGCTTCTGTCTCCACGGATAAAATCTAATCGGGCTTGTGCCTTGGCGTCAGCTCCGACAGTCGCATTAGGCTCAGTTTTTAGATCCGCTTGTTGGGCAAGTGTAAGATTAGCCCATTGGAAAGGGATTCCGGTCCCCGTACCACTTCGGTCATAGGTGATGATTGCCCGGCTAGTCACCGGCAAAGCGCGAACATCCAGCAGGTCAGCCGCTGACCAGCTAGGCGCAGTTGCAACATTACCATTCGCTGGGTTAAGTGCAAAGGATAATAAATCTCCACTCCAGCGGGCATTACTGTTATTAAATTGCGCCAGATAGACTGCGCTGCTGCTAGCCAAGCTGGAGGTGTTAAACGATACCTTTGCGGCGCTGCCTACGCGGTCGCCTATCACTGACAGTGCATTAGATAACGTGTCACTAACGGCCTTTGGCGTTGATGCAGAAACAAAAGTACCTTTGGCATTAAAAGCGGCATGCCATAAATCATCAATTTTTTCAGGATTACTGTTGAACGGATCGCCCCAGTTGCCATTTTCTGCCAAGCCCGGTGCAGTTCCCGGCCAGCCGTCGTTATCCGTATCGGTTAAGAAACCTGATAAACCAAACGCAACGCTAAAAGTCACCATGTGTTGATAGGTGGCGCTGTCAAATAGATTGGTTGGCACGTTATTGGGTAGGGCGCTCAAATCATTGTTGTAATAAAATCTAGCCACATCGGCAAGGGTAAGGCTGTGTCCGTCGCCATCGGCATCGCCAATGGCAGCGGCTGGTGGTAATCCATTCCAGTAACCATCCGTAAACAAGACCGTGAAATTTTGCTGGCATTCATGGATGATCGGATCCGTCCGGCCATCCGTGTTATCAAGATAATTACCTGCCCGCTCCAGCCCTCTCTGGAGCGGTGTACCTAAGGCTGGCCAGTTAAGGCTAAATAAATCATCCAGTAATGTCGTGTTATGGGTTGAAAAACCGGACGAAACAGTCGGGAATTCTGTAAACATGGTGTTGTTAATCGTATTCAGCCCATAACGGAAGTCAGGGTTGTCAGAAATAACTTTTGCCAGGGCGGCCTTAGCCACAAAAGCTCTCCGGCGGTGGTATTGGTACCAATTAGCGATATTTTGTTTCTCTGCAGCAAGCGTCCGTGTATTCAATCCTGTTGCGATGGTACTGGAGGCAACAGAGGGGTTAAGCGCTCCTATTATGGCAATAGGCGCATAGGTTATAGTATCAACGGTCATATCACTGGCATTGACTGTATATCGGGTATGTTCATCCCATAAGTCTACAAATCCGTTACTGCCGGCGGTCCTATTGATATTGGTGCCTCGCCTAGGGCGTGCATCCGTAGCATTAAAGCCGTGACTGTCAGTCCATATTTCAAAACTAAAACCGGTGAGATCCCTTATGGCGGTGTAGCCACTCTCACCACTTTGAGGGTTACTTCTGGCTGCGGTAAAGCTGGCATTTGCCAGCGCTGGGCTATCGCCCCTTAGCCAGGGTAAATAGGTTATGTCAGGATTGTAATAAAGTATGTTAAGGGCAGATGATCGAACCCGCCAGTCATAGGCCTGAACGGCTGCGGAGCAAGCCTCTAATTTGGGAAAACTCGCGTCACATCCAACCCCATAAAGGTTATCAATATTGCTGAAGACATAAGCATAGTTCCGAAAGCTAGTCCCAGACCAAGTTCTAAATAAACCGTCGATTCCATCTATCAAAAAACCACAATCAGCGTTCCCCGTGTTGCCATTATTGTCGCGGTCATAGGCACAAGGATGCCAATAGTTTTTCGTCAGAATTTCCCAGTCCATCGAACCTGAGTCATCTAATTCAAAAAACACATTAGGGGAAACATTGGTGGATGCAAACAGGGGCGAATCCGCCAGGGTACCTGGAGCTGCATGGGCGTGTGTTATGGCATAAAATGACAACACAGCACAGGTAATCCATGAATATAACTTAATGTTATGCTTAATCATCATTGTCTCCGGGCTATAAGATAAGATACGGGAATGTTTGTTGTACCGCTGTGTGGCTTCACGGTAGAAAAACCGTGGGGCCACCGTAATAACTGCGCAAAATAACCTGAGTGCCAGCCTGTCCGCCAACACCTCTGGCGGTCACCATAAAGCTTATGGGAACGACAGTGGCGGCTAAGGGGTTGTATGCGCTTATATAATTAATAAAATAACGCGGCTGGTTGGCAACTGCAACTCCACTGCCATCATCATAAAGAATGGAGTTGGCGTTAGTCCATGTTGCCGCAACCGCTAAGGTGTTATCTGCGGGTGCTGGGTTCAGGCAACCGGCAACACTGGAAAATAATCCTGGTATTGCTGCGGGTACGCCGCAAAATTGTTGAATCGATCCATCACCTATACCATCATTAGGTGGAATCCCATCCCATCGATTGGCTATGTCGGCTTCACCGGCCCTTAATGCCCCTTCTGCCGATTGAAAGGCCACGTTTTGGTCCCTGCTGTTGCCCGCCATTTTTTCTTCCAACGTGGTGACCTGAGAGCCCGTTATGCCAATCAAGGTCAACAATAACAGCATGAATAGGCCGATAGCCAGGACAGCGCCGGATTGCTGTGTCAATGAAGATTGTCGGTTTATCATGGTAGTCCGCGTCATGGTAGCCGGTTACGCACGGCAATGGTCGAAGTAAAAACACGCCGGATCCGTCGGTCTGTCGCTGCTGCCGGAATGAAAGGGGCGCCATTATAAAGAGGGACCGTTATGCGCTGGGAGGTCAAATTGTCATCAATCGACCTGACCAAAAGGCTGATACGGATGCTGACGACATTGGCCCTATTGGCAACATTATTAACCGGCACATAACGGTTAGCGGTTGCATCATTATCGGTATCTTCGCCATATAAAACCTGCATGTTTTCAATACCTTCGATTAAAGCGACCGCATCCTTTTCCAATACTCCGTTATTGATTCGGTAGGTGATCGTTGAACTGGGGTCTGCGTAGTAAGCCGCTGCAGTGTTAACAGCGGTACCACAGACCGCTGGTGTTCCAGGGGGGTCTTCAAGGGCTTGAGAAAATGCTCCTCTCAAGGTTAGTGTATCGGTACCATTGTCAATGTTGTCACCATTGGCGGCGTTGTTATCAGCACCCGCTATATCGACATCTGGAACGCTGGGATTCAGGCAGCCCCAAAAACCCGCCAAACGAATATCCCGAGTAATAAAATTCATCGCAAAGCGGCCATTTTCTTGTAATCTGGACAGGTTTTCCTGCATCCTGTTCGACTGCTTGGCACCCGTAAAAATTTGCAATAGTCCACCCAATAAGAATAATCCAATCAGCATGGCTATCAAAATTTCTATCAGTGAGAATCCTTGCTGAGATTTAGCCGTGTAGATGCGACTCATAATTCAAATCTCATCTGAAAAATTTCACCGGGATCGATAACACCGTTGCGGTTGTCATCCCAGGAGATGGTAATAGTAAAACCGGCTGGGATTGGGGGAGCAGGAGGCACCACTGCTATTACTGCCGTGGTAGGGACAACGGCACTGTTAGGCAGCGCACTACCAATATCTCGGCTCCATTCAAAAAGATCATTTTGTGCCATTTGTGCAGGCGTACAGCCAGCCACCGCACCCCCAGGCGCACCTCCACAGGCAGCTACCTGGGCTGGTGCTGGTGGCACTGTGCCAGGGTATGCACTGCCTACAAAAAGCCCTGCATCCGCACGATTGGCCCGCATCCTGTCCGCCATATCATAAGCCAATTGCGTGGCTTGACTGCGATTATAGGCCTTCTGGTTGTTCCCCAAGCTTGCTGACTGAAGTCCGGCCAAGCCCAATAACCCCACGGCCAAAACAACCATGGTAATTAACACTTCAATTAGGGTAAATCCGGCTGTTTTTGTCATGGCTTAAAAGAAGGGCGAGACAGTGCAAGAATTGATATTTGCGTTAACGTCATTTTCAGGAATTCCATCATTGTTACTATCAATTCCTAAATGAGGCCTGCCAATGGCGCTTATTGTGATAAATCTGGCCGTGTCTGGTTGCGGCAGGTTATCACCATCTCGGTTATCGCAAATGACAAAACTACCAGGGGAGTTGCTTATTCCCGTTGGCGTGTATTGGATTAAAATAGCGAGGTTAACATCGCCTGTTATTGTATAACTGGCTTGAAT
>NZ_JBKKBJ010000252.1:0-8263 GCF_046714055.1 Methyloglobulus sp.
ATCCTATTGATTCGGCCTTGTGAGGTATTAACTCCCGTTCCCCTTGAGCCTGTCGAAAGGTGTGTGTGCTTCGACAAGCTCAGCACGAACGGTTTCAAACATTAAAAGGCCGAATCAATAACCTCTACCGTACAAACGGCGAATAACAACATTGGCTGTGACTGAGTGATGACCGGATCACCGGAAGTTACTTTGGCTTAGATCGATTGGCTTTATTAATCAACTTTTCAAGTTATCAAAGTATTAAACAAGGATATAACATGAGTCATTATTTGAATAAATTCATCCCGGCAGCAAGCGCATTCAGCCTCCTGCTGGCGTGGCCGGGCTTGGCAAATGCCGAAGATTATTACCGCAAGACCTTGGGTTACCGCGTCGAACCGGAAACTGATCCACCGTCTTACGTGCGGAATTTAAGCCGAACCCAGTTCGAGCAGTTCCGAGATGTCGAATGGCTGGATGTGGGCTTGGAACACCGCACCCGTTACGAGTACCGGGAAAACGATTTGCGGCCTACACCTACGGGCAACAACAGCAGCACTAGCACTGATTTTCGCCCTGATCCTGACAATCTCTGGCTCTTGAGGACACGGGCTTACCTTGGCGTTCATGACATTCTTGATCCACTGCGGTTTGCCGTCGAGTTTCAAGATTCCCGGAGTTACAACGGCCTGTATGAACGCAATGTATCGGATGTAAATGAGTTTGAACTGATCCAAGGTTATGCTGAGTTGTATTTCAAGAATTTGTTGGGGCACAACCGCCCGTTAAGTGTCCGTGCGGGCCGCCAGCACTTGGAATTGCTGGACAGGCGGTTGATCGGCAATAATCAGTTCCGCAACACCACCAACAACTTCGAGGGTTTCCGTGTCCGTTTTGGCAAAAAGCAAAACGACTGGGATCTGGACACCTTTGCTTTTCAACCGATCGAGCGCTTGAAGTACGAGTTTGACCGTGCCGATGAGGATACCTGGATTTATGGCGGTGTCCTCAGTTTGAAGCAATGGTCGGATTACGTCACCATTCAGCCTTACTTCATTGGCCGCAAACAAAACGGCGACCCTGCCAATCCAGTTGCAGCCAATCGCAAGCCCGATTTGGACATTTATGCGCCGGGCCTTAGGGTGTACGGTTTGTTCGGCGACAGCGGCCTTGATTTCGATGCCGACATCAATAAACAGTTTGGCCGGTCTGGGTCGCTCTCAAGTAATAAAAAACAGGACCTGCGCCAGCATGATGCCCTGGCTTACTCGCTGGAATTGGGCTATACCTTCGACCATGACTGGAAGCCCAGGGCCAGCCTGTATTACGGCTACGGCACTGGCGATAAGAACCCCGCAGACAACAAGCTTGAGCGCTTCGATCCTTTTTTCGGGTTTAACCAGCCCTGGTCACGCAACGATTATTTCTCCTGGGACAACATCATCACACCCAAAGCGCGGGTTGAATTTACCCCGTACAAGGATGTCCGCGTCGATGCCGGTTATAACGCCTTTTGGCTACAAAGCGAAACCGATGCCTGGAACAGGGCTAATTTGCGGGACAGGAGCGGCGAAAGCGGCAGCTTCCTGGGCCATGAATTCGACATCAGGATGCGTCATAAGCTCAACCCTTATGTCGATTGGAGTTTGAGTTACGCCCGCTTTGAGCCGGGCAATTTTACCCGCTCTTTCAATGACTCGGTGGACGGCCCCTTCACCGACCAGGCCGGCAATTTCTTCTACTTTGAAGTGTCGCTGAACGCGTTTGGTGACGGCAAACCAACCTATAAGTAATTTATTCCTTGGATTTGCCGAGTCTGGCTTGTTCCCGAAGCGTACGGGTAGATAAGGCAAATCCAGCCATACAAGGATTTTTTCGTTGCTCAAAGAGGGTTGCCAAAATTTTATATATCTCATTTTTAGATAATAAAATCTAAACATATCATTTCCAATTATTAAAAAAGGCATTTACCATAAACCTATATCGAAAAATCGCATCAGTAACCTGTTTCTTAGAGCAATACGAGAAATTTATTTAAACCTTCTAACCATACCAACATGGAGTAACCATGAGATTCACTAAACCAAGCAAACAATTGTTGATTGCCGTTGTTGCCTTGTTGCTAAGCGGTACGGCCCTGGCGGAAAGGACTATCCTCAATGTCTCGTACGACCCGACACGGGAACTGTATCAGGACATCAACCAGAAATTTATTCAATACTGGAAAGAGAAAACTGGCGAAGACGTCAATGTCCAGCAATCGCACGGTGGTGCGGGCAAACAGACCCGGGCCGTGATCGATGGCCTGGAAGCGGATGTCGTCACCCTGGCCATGTCTTATGACATCGACCAAATCGCCGGAAAAGCCCGCTTGTTGCCCAAGGATTGGCAGGGTCGTTTACCCCACAACAGCGTGGCTTACACATCCACTATTGTGTTTTTAGTCCGCAAAGGCAACCCTAAAGGCATTAAAAACTGGGATGACCTGGTAAAGGAGGGTGTTTCCGTCATTACACCCAACCCCAAAACATCGGGTGGCGCACGGTATAACTATCTGGCCGCCTGGGGCTTCGCGGAAAAGAGTTACGGCAGCAAGGATGCCGCCAAGGAGTTTGTGAAGAAGTTATACAAAAATGTGCCTGTGCTTGACTCTGGCGCACGCGGATCAACAACAACCTTTATTCAGCGTGGACAAGGCGATGTCTTACTCGCCTGGGAGAATGAAGCGTTTCTGGCGATTAACGAACTTGGCTCAGGCCAATTTGAGATTGTCGTGCCGCCAACCAGCATTTTGGCGGAATGCCCAGTGGCTGTGATCGATAAGGTTGTCGATCGGAACGAAACCCGGGACTTGGCGGAAGCCTATCTGCAATATCTGTTTTCACCGTTCGGCCAAAAACTCGCGGCAAAACATTATTATCGTCCGGTTCAGCCGGAACATGCCGATCCCGAAGATTTGAAACGCTTCCCGAAACTGGAACTGTTTACCGTCGCTGACAAATTTGGCGGTTGGGCTAAAGCGCAAAAAGAGCATATCGATGATGGGGGCATCTTTGACCAAATCTATGCGCCCTAGCACAGGACGAATACGGATGTAACCCCTGCTCCGTATTTCATTCATTCAATTTTTTAACATGCCACTGCTGAAGGTTATATGTTTAGATATTTAATTCTGTCCTTATTGCTGATGTCATCGGCCGTCTTTGCCGAAACTTCATTATTGAACGTTTCCTACGACGTTACCCGCGAGTTTTATAATGAACTCAACCCCGCCTTCATCAAATACTGGAAGGAAAAGACCGGAGAAGACGTTACGATCAATCAATCGCATGGAGGATCCAGCAAGCAGGCCAGAGCGGTGGCGGACGGACTTGAAGCCGATGTGATTACCATGAATCGGTCGTCTGACATTGATATTCTTTACCAACGCGGTAAGCTGATTCCTGAAAATTGGCAAGAGCGTCTTCCTCATGCCAGTTCACCTACCGCATCAACTTCCGTATTTTTGGTTCGTAAAGGCAATCCAAAAAATATCAAGGATTGGGATGACCTGGTGAAGCCTGGCATTTCCGTTATTATCCCCAACCCGAAAACATCGGGTAACGGCAAATACAGCTATCTGGCGGCATGGGGCTATGTCATCAAAAATGGCGGCGATGAAGCCAAGGCTAAGGATTTTGTAACCAAACTCATTAAGAATGTACCTGTTCTTGACAGCGGCGGACGCGGCGCGACAACGACATTTGCCCAGCGTAATATCGGCGACGCCCTGCTGACCTTTGAGAATGAAGTTTTTTTGATAAAGAAAGAACTGGGGGAGGATAAATTCGAAACGGTATATCCATCCGTCAGTGTCCTGGCTGAAAATCCTATTTCATTGGTTGATAAAGTTGTCGATAAAAGAAAATCTCGCAACGTTGCTCAGGCCTATCTGGATTTTCATTTCTCCGAGGAAGGTCAGGGGATCGCCGTTCGCCATAACCTGAGGCCACAGGTGGAAAGTATTGCAGACAAACACAAGGCTACTTTCAAACAGCTTAATTTATTTACCGTAAACGAAGTGTTCGGAAGTTGGGCTAAAGCAGAAAAAACCCACTTTGCCGACGGCGGGCTGTTCGATCAGATTTATGGAAAATAGTTGGTATGCCGGGCAAAAAGCCCCCCACCCTACCTGGCTAGGCAAATTTTATGTAGGCGTAATGTCGCCCCAACCTTAAGCGGCAGAACTGAACAGGATTCGCAAAGGAACAAAGCGCATCGTTCTCGATTGGTGAACTCACAACGAACTTTTCAAGTCGTTCCTAAGCCCATCCTTCAAATTGAAGTTAATAAAACCGAAGATAACTGACATGTCACAAAGTAACATCATGCCGGGATTTCGCCCGGCCATCGGCTTTACCCTGGTCTATCTGGCCTTGATAGTCTTGATACCGCTCAGCGCGATGCTGTTGAAAACCCTGGAGCTTAGCCTCGATGATTACTGGGCGATCCTGACTAACCAGCGCGTACTGGCCTCTTTCCGTGTCAGCTTTGTGTCGGCGCTGGTTGCCGCCGCCGTGGCCTGCGTTTTTGGCTTCATCATTGCATGGACACTGGTGCGCTATCCGTTTCCCGGCAAACGCCTGTTCGATGCACTGATCGATCTCCCGTTCGCCTTGCCGACAGCTGTGGCCGGTATCGTATTGGCGACAATCTACGAACCCTACGGCTGGATTGGTAAACTAGTGATGGAAGTATTTGGCGTACAGATCGCCTACAAGCCGTTGGGCATCGTCTTTGCCTTGATCTTTATCGGCTTGCCGTTTGTTGTGCGTACCATCGAGCCGGTGTTGCAGGAATTCGATAGGGCGATGGAAGAAGCCGCTGCCAGCCTCGGTGCCAGCCGTTTGCAAGCGTTTATCAAAGTCATTTTACCGAATATTTTACCCGCCACGATCACGGGTTTTGCCTTGGCTTTTGCCCGTGGGGTCGGCGAGTACGGTTCGGTGATTTTTATTGCCGGCAACATGCCGTATGTGTCCGAAATCGTACCGCTGCTGATTATCACCAAGCTGGAACAATACGACTACGCCGGTGCTGCCGCCATTGGCTTGACCATGTTGATCCTATCATTTTTGCTGCTGTTATTGATTAACGGCTTGCAATGGTGGGTACGTCGCCGCAGTGGACAACTTTGAGGGACATGCTGATGAATACGGTTTCCCCTGTTATGGTACATTCCAAATCGCTGACCCTGGGCGATCCCGACTGGATACACCATGCGCTGGTTACGCTTACCTTGGCGATTATCGGTTTATTTCTGGTTTTACCGTTGGCGACTGTACTGATTGAGGCTTTTGCCAAAGGCTGGTCGGCTTACGCTTCCAGTTTGGCTCACCCTGACACCCTGGCTGCAATCAAGCTGACGCTGTTGACAGCATTAATCACCGTGCCATTGACCACCGTATTCGGCATTTCCGCTGCCTGGGCGATTGCCCGTTTCGACTTTCGAGGCAAAAGCTTGTTGATTACCCTGATCGATCTGCCGTTTTCGGTGTCGCCGGTGATCGCAGGCCTTATTTATGTATTGATTTTCGGTGCCCAGGGTTGGTTCGGGCCTTGGTTTTCCGTTCATGACATCAAGATTATCTTCGCCGTGCCAGGGATTATCTTGGCGACCTTGTTTGTGACGTTCCCGTTTGTCGCTCGCGAGCTGATTCCCTTGATGCAGGAAATCGGCCATGAAGAGGAGGAAGCGGCCTTGTCCTTGGGCGCCAGCGGCTGGCAAACCTTCTTCAAGATCACTCTACCCAACGTCAAATGGGCGCTGTTGTACGGCGTGTTGTTGTGTAACGCCCGGGCGATGGGCGAGTTCGGTGCGGTCTCGGTGGTGTCCGGGCATATCAGGGGGCTTACCAACACGTTGCCGCTACATATCGAAGTGAGCTACAACGAATATGACTTCGTTGGTTCCTTCGCCAGTGCTTCACTGTTGGCAGGGTTGGCCGTGGTGACGCTGGTGGTTAAAACCTTCCTGGAATGGAAGCAAAAGCAGGATGCCAAAGCGTCCCTACGGGTGGCTGGATAGCCATTAGCATTCAACGATTTTATGAGAAACACGCCATGAGTATTGTCTTAAGTCAAATCAGTAAAAATTTTGGCGCATTTTCCGCGTTAAGCGATATCAACTTAGATATCCCGGAGGGCGAACTGGTCGCCTTATTGGGGCCTTCCGGTTGCGGCAAAACCACGCTGCTGCGGATCATTGCCGGGCTTGAACAAGCCGACCAGGGTGATGTTTTTCTGCGCGGGGATAAGGTCACCGATAAACCGGTCAAAAACCGCCATATTGGGTTTGTGTTTCAACACTACGCCTTGTTCCGGCACATGACGGTATTCGATAACGTTGCTTTCGGGTTGCGGGTAAAGCCGCACAAAGACCGACCTAGTGAAGCGATTATACGCAAGAATGTACACGATTTACTGAACTTGGTTCAACTCGACTGGCTGCACGACCGCTTCCCCGACCAGCTCTCAGGCGGCCAGCGCCAGCGTATCGCGTTGGCACGGGCCTTAGCTGTGGAACCCTCTGTATTGCTGCTGGATGAACCATTCGGTGCACTCGATGCCAGTGTACGCAAGGACTTGCGCCTTTGGTTGCGGCACTTGCATCATGAATTGGACGTGACCACCATTTTTGTGACCCACGATCAAGAAGAAGCGATGGAGGTAGCCAGCCAGATTGTCGTACTCAATCACGGTAAGATTGAGCAAAAAGGCACTCCCAGCGAAATTTATGACTATCCCAGCAATGATTTCGTCTCCCATTTTATCGGCCAGACGAATGTGTTTCATTTGGAAAAAGACGACAGCGCTTGGCTCAAGGGTGCCGGTATCGTTCTCGATGACCCCGGAGGCATTACGGCACATGTACGGCCTCATCATATCGGCGTAAAAAAACTGGGTGACAATTCGGCATCGCCGATTGTCCTGAAAGATTGGCAACATTTGGGCGCGACGATCCGCCTGGAATTAAGCAATGAGGGACTAAACGGTTCGGCTAAGACAATTTATGCCGAAATGCCCAGCGACCAGTTTAAACAGTTACACCTGAATAAGGGGGATAAAGTGTCGCTGTTCATTAAACATGCCCATTGGTTCAACCTGGCAAAACCCCAGGTTCCTGAAGCGGCAACTGATTTTTATGTATAGCGGTTGACATGAACTTAAACCAACTCGAAATTTTGCATCTCTTGCAGGAGACGGGCTACAACCTGACCAAGGTTGCGGAAAAGATGAACATTGTGCAATCGGCTGTGAGCCGGCAATTGATCATGCTGGAGGATGAATTAGGCACGCCTTTATTTGAGCGGCACGGAAAAAGGTTATTGGGGCCTACGCCTCTAGGGGTACGCATCCTGGAAGAAGTGACATCCGTCAACCAGGCCAAACGCAATATTCGGGCTTTGGCGGATGATTTTCTGGACAACCGTAATGGAATGCTGCATATCGCCACCACCCATACGCAAGCGAAGTATTTCTTGCCTGCGCCGATCAGCAAGTTCAGGGAAAAATATCCCGGCATCAAGATCTATATTGAACAATCATCTCCTGGTAATTTGATTAATTCATTGCATCAACATAAGGCTGATATCGCTATCTGCACCGAAAGAATGGATGAAGATGAAAAGCTGGTCATTAAGCCTTGCTACCAATGGCATCATATTGTCGTTGTCCCTAAAGGCCATCCGTTGATAGACGAAGACATCACGCTTGAGCGCATGGCAACTTTCCCCATATTGACTTACAGCAGGGGATTTACCGGACGTAGCAATATTGAGAAAGCTTTCGACAATGAAGGCATCCGTCTGGATATAACGCTGGCGGCAGCCGATTCGGATGTGATCAAAACCTATGTTCGCCTGGGATTTGGTGTCGGCATTATTGCGGGGACTTCTTATGAGCCGGGTATTGATTCCGATCTTGTCGCCCTGGATCTGGCGCATCTCATTCCACCATCGACGACCAAATTTGCTTATTTAAAACAAAGCTATCTACCAACTTATACGCGCTATTTTATTGACCAACTCGTAGGGAGGATTAGCCGCTCAAATAGTCGGTCTATCCATCTTGATTGTCCTATGGGCGCGGCGTGATCCGCCTACTGCGGTGTTCCCGGCTCATGGATGAAGGAAGTCGGGTTAACGGCTTTATCGTTAACCCACATGGCCAAAAAAGTTGGGTTGCCAAACAGCAGGCAACCCAACCTACGCTGCTGAGATGACTTTGGCAATCTGAAATC
>NZ_JBKKBJ010000253.1:0-3651 GCF_046714055.1 Methyloglobulus sp.
AGCAACCCGCTACCTACCAAACTACCTGGGCTGGCGACGGGCTTTTGAACAGCACCAACCACTCACACCGGAAATGCTGCTGAATGCCGCCCTGGGGAATTTTCAATATTTAACGGTGACATAGCCACAAAAAAAGGGGCAGATGCCCCTTTTCAAACGCTTTTACCTTGAAAATTTTAAGCTGTTAAAGTTTTCAAACCCGTTTTACGGGTTGAAATGCCAATCAAACCTGCGAGTGCAGAGCCAAACAGCCAAATAGCAGCTGGAAAAGGTACTTCACTAACAGCAGTTACTAAGTACTGCTGGCCAACCTTATCGACAATGCCAGTCAATTGCAGGCTGTGGGTCGTACTCAGGGTACCCAATCCTTGCCAACGTTGATTCAATGCATCAAATGTCATCATCATACTATCCATGCTAATGGATGATATCGAGATGTTTTCATTCAACAACTCAATGACATAGGCAACGGCATGTGAGGGATTTACCGAAGAGAAATTATAACCATGAGAAAACGCGCCTTTAATCAGCCCAAAGCCATAGGTGGCAGAGATTGTCTGGTTATTATTCAGGGTAATCTTGGCAGAGCCAGGCATGACTCCCCATGTCAAAGTCGCCGAAGAAGCAACCCCAGCAAATCCCATCATCATTAATAAAGCAAAAACCACACTAATTTTTTTCTTAAGAAACTCCAAAGTTAAAAATTATTACGTTCAGATAAAATAAATGGTTACAACCCGGCTTTCTTGATATGACTAAATAAAAAGATCCTTAGCTTTCCGTCCTTGCCTCACGACAGGTTTGGCTTTTATCGTCCTTGAACTGTGCCAACCCTCAGGTCGATCACGCATACCCACAAACTCTATTCATTGACCAGCAGCATCGCTGCTTAACTTATAAACCCTAGAGTGAGCGCGTGTGTTCTTTCACATTTCCTCAGTAGCCAAGCCACTGGTATATTGACTGACCTGCAAGAATAGCGTGTATTGTGGCCACCAATCTGGAGTCTATCGCTCGGTGGCAATAATTTGTAAACAGTTCCAGTGAGGTCGATGCTTTCCATGGCAAAAGTTTAGCTATTACCTTTGGGGTGGTTACCTATCAGTTCCACTGGAAGCGGGCGTCACCGGCTGAAATTGCCGTTCGGACGATTGACCAGAAGAACCCGGTTTATAGAATGCCTTCATCATCCAAACAATAGGCAACGCTGTGTATAAGGTTTGGATCGAGGTTATAAGGTTAAGCGCAATCTTCAATGGCGAGGTTTCGGAACCTAATGACTTATCGGCAGTGCCACGGAATTTAGGGGTTTGGCGCTTGGTAAGTTCGCCAATGATGAATCCTGTGCCGCTAACCAACAACAAGGTTGCCGGAGTGGTCATCTGTTGATGGATATTCCGCACCAGCGTATCGGTGCGCATTTCTATCCTCCGTTGACGGGTCAGCACCTGCCGCTCCGCAGCCCTGATTTGGTTCGTCAGAGAGTTGGCTTTGCTTCGATTTAAAAAGTTGGATGCCATCATTCCTCCTACTTAGTATCTCGGTGTCCTGGTGGGGTATGGTGAAGACTGCGGAGGGTCGCCGGGAACTGTAGATAACTACGCTCGCGGCGTATCACGCTAAATAGAATTAGCACCAGCAGCAGATTGAAAGCCACAGCAAGCAATATAGCGCTACTCGCCACAATACCATTCTCGACCAGTCTCAAAACAGCGGCAGCTACGAATCCAAACCACGCGCAACTCAATAAGACGGCGACCATTACTCCTGCCACGGTCATGGCTACCAGGCTCTCCCCTGCCCGTTGCGTCTCCAGCGCGGCAAGCAGGAAGCGATCATGGCTTAACCCAAGCAGTTCATGCCATAACGACTTCGCATCTTCTAGCGCACTGGAACCGCTCACGGTACCATTGCACGCTACAGTAGGCGTAGGCATCTCATCCTCAATGGTTTTTGAATCCATGTTAGACAGTCTAACGTGCGCTCAACAAGCGGCTCAGCAAAAAACCAGCCGCTACCGCGATACCCAAGGATGTGACCGGGTTGTCCTGGACATAACCGCAGCAATTCTTCATCAAGCGCTGCTCGGCATTTTTCAATTGCTCGCCTTTTTCGCCAAGCGCGTCTGCGGCCTGATTGGCTGCACTGGCGATCTTTTCGCCAGCTTCATGGGCGAAATTTGATGCTTTGTCTGTAGTATTCATGATAGTTTCTTCCTCTTTTTTAAGCCGTATGTTAATTACGGCGTTTGGGTTAATGATATTTGACTGCCTAACGTCCACTCAACACCCGGCTGAGCAAAAAGCCAGCGGCTACTGCACTACCCAACGACGTTATAGGATTGTCACGGGTATAATTTGTGTAATTTTTTCATCAAACGCTGCTCGGCTTTTTTCAGTTGCTGGCCTTTTTCGTCAAACGCGTCTGCAGCCTGATTGGTCGCACTGGCGAACTTATCAACTGCCTCATGCGCGGTAATTAGAGGCTTTGTGAATGGTTTTCATGATGGTTTCCTATTCTATTTGAGCCGCATGTCATTCTTGACTTCACTTACGCCGTTGACAGCGCGTGTGACTTCAATTGCTTTGCTAATATCGGCACGGGAATTCACGAAGCCACTCAATTGAACTTTACCTTTAAAGGTTTCAACGTTAATTTCCGCAGAACTTAAAGTAGGCTCATGCAAAATGGCCGCCTTAACCTTGCCAGTGATAACACTGTCGTCAACATATTCCCCGGTTCCCTCATGCTTTGGCGTTGATGCACAACCTGCAGCAATCAATAAGGTCAGAACCATAAAAAATGCCGAAATTAATCTAATAAAGTGTTTCATGAGTAAATCTCCAGTAATGCTTAAAAAAACCTAATAAGGGGTTTTAAGACTAAATGCCCAGTCAAGCGCCTTATACCTAGGTAAGAAAACAATCGTGACCAAGGATGAGTAAGTCACCTACCTAAGCCCAAGCATTCGGTGTGAGACTGGGGTGTACGTCAAAGCCTTGTAGACACTTTAGCCGCAAAAATATCCGTAGTCGGTACGGTAACGTACATAAAGGAAAAGTTGGATGCTGAAGGTAGGAATGCCTATCCATTCAAATTGTGTCAAACGAGTATTTGGATAGGTTAAAACATAATGTTAAATGAACTTGTGAAATACTTTTCAATAGTTGCACAAAAATCTTTTGCTGCAAGGTTGTTATGTGTGTTACCGTACAGACTAACGGTCAATGTTGCGATTATGCTACTTTATGATGTTGTTTAACAACATTAGTCACGGTAAGGAGTATTTTTAGAGAATGCCTCTACGTAATCGGAAGAGGCACTATATACTGTTTGCCTTAACAGGGTCGGTTTCAATATTTAAACGATTCACATAGCTATTCGGAATTGCCAACATAATGATGTGTTTTTATTGGTTCCCATTTTTTATTACACTTATAAGGAGAATATCATGTTGAAAAAAAATTTACTCGCCATTGTTTCATTAACCAGCATGGGTTTCCTGCCGATTGCACAAGCCGCCGATCAGTTCCTAGACAATCGTTGGTATGTCGCGCCTTTCGGCTCGTATGTGAATCCCGGCGGCGATAGAAATGCAGATAACGCTGGCTATGGTGCTGGCTTGGGCTTCGGCAAAATCATTGATGAACA